>JBARAE010000683.1:0-2489 GCA_049791715.1 Micromonospora sp. | reverse complement strand
GACTCGAGGAGGCCCCATCAGCGTCGAACCACGCGTGAACGAGCAGATCCGGGCACGTGAGGTCCGACTGGTCGGCCCTGAGGGTGAGCAGGTGGGCATCGTCCCGCTGGAGCGCGCCCTGCAGCTGGCCGCGGACGTCGACCTGGACCTGGTCGAGGTTGCGCCGATGGCGCGCCCGCCGGTGTGCAAGCTCATGGACTTCGGCAAGTTCAAGTACGAGAGCGCACTGAAGGCGCGCGAAGCGCGGCGTAACCAGCAGCAGACCGTCATCAAGGAGATGAAGCTCCGGCCGAAGATCGACCCGCACGACTACGAGACCAAGAAGGGTCACGTGGTGCGGTTCCTCAAGGCCGGCGACAAGGTCAAGGTGACGATCATGTTCCGCGGTCGGGAGCAGAGCCGCCCGGAGCTGGGTTACCGGCTCCTGCGCCGGCTCGAATCCGAGATCACGGACCTGGGATACGTCGAGGCCGCTCCGAAGCAGGACGGCCGAAACATGATCATGGTTCTCGCCCCGCACCGGGCCGTCAAGGCCTCCGCAGTCGCCGCCACGGCGTCCCGCGGCGGTCCTCGGGAACGGGCCGCGGAGGAGTCCGGTGCTCCGGAGGCCGGCGAGACCCCGCAGGCCGGCGAGACCGCAGCAGCCGGCGAGACCGGCACGACCGCTGAGACCAGCGGCCAGTAACAGGGGAGAGACGTTCCACATGCCGAAGATGAAGAGCCACACGGGGATGGGCAAGCGGGTCAAGGTGACCGGGAAGGGCAAGATCGTTGCCCAGCAGGCCGGCCTTCGCCACCACCTGGAGCTGAAGCCCTCCACCCGGACCCGGCGGCTGACCGGCACGGTCGAGCTGGCCAAGGCTGACGTCAAGCGAATCAAGAAGCTGCTCGGCCGCTGACGCGCGCCACCTGAACCGAAGAAGGAGTTGAGATGGCACGCGTCAAGCGGGCTGTGAACGCCCAGAAGAAGCGCCGTACCCTGCTGGAGACCGCGAGCGGCTACCGCGGTCAGCGCTCCCGCCTGTACCGCAAGGCCAAGGAGCAGGTGCTGCACTCGATGCAGTACGCCTACCGGGACCGTCGTGACCGCAAGGGCGACTTCCGGCAGCTCTGGATCCAGCGCATCAACGCTGGCGCCCGGGCCAACGGCATGACCTACAACCGGCTGATCCAGGGCCTGCGCCTGGCCGGCATCGAGGTCGACCGCAAGATCCTGGCCGACCTGGCCGTCAACGACGCCGCGGCGTTCGCCGCGATCGTCGAGCTGGCCCGCGCCGCCGTGGCGGCCGAGGGCATCGGTGGCGCCGCGGCTCAGGCTGCCTGATCCACCCACAGCAGATCGAGGCGTCTCCCATGCAGTCACCATCGCGCGGGAGGCGCCTCGACGCTGTTCCCGGCCCGTTCACCCCGCGTACCCCGCGGGTGGTGGCCGCCCGCCGCCTGCAGCGCCGGCGGGACCGCGAGGCCACCGGCCGGTTCCTGGCCGAGGGGCCCCAGGCGGTCCGCGAGGCCCTGGCCAGGTCCGGCACGGTCGCCGAGCTGTTCGGTACGCCGGCCGCCCTGGACCGGTACGCGGACCTCGCGGCCGAGGCCGCCCGGGCGGACGTACCGGTCTCCGAGGTGACCGAGGAGGGGCTGGCCGCGCTCGCCGAGACCGTCGCCCCGCAGGGCCTCGTCGCCGTGTGCCGGCACCTGGACGTACCCCTGGATCGGGCCCTGGCCGCCGGTCCGCGCCTGGTCGCGGTGCTCGCCGAGATCCGTGATCCGGGCAACGCCGGCACCGTACTGCGCACCGCCGACGCGGCGGGCGCCGGCGCGGTGGTCTTCGCCGGGGACGCCGTCGACCCGTACAACGGCAAGTGCGTGCGGGCCTCGGCCGGCAGCCTCTTCCACGTCGACGTGGTCCGCGCCGCGGACCCGCTGGACGTGATGGCCGCGCTCCGCGCGGCCGGGCTGACCGTGCTGGCCACCACCGGCTACGGCGACACCGACCTCGACGACCTGGCCGACGCCGGCCGGCTGGCCACGCCCACCGCCTGGCTGTTCGGTTCCGAGGCGCACGGGCTGCCCGAGGAGCTCGCCGCCGCTTCCGACGCCCGGGTGCGGGTGCCGCTGCACGGGCGCGCCGAGAGCCTGAACCTGGCTGCGGCCGCCGCCGTCTGCCTGTACGCTTCAGCGAGAGCGTTGCGCTGACCGTCACCCGGTCGCGCGGCACACACAGCAGGGGAGTCGTCCGCATGATGAACGCGCCACGGCGTTCGTTTAGCCAGCCCGCCGGTGTCGGCGGGCGGCGGGCCTGACCCTTCCTCCTGCGCGTACTCCCACCGGCGGGCTGCGGCACAGCCGCGCGTCCGTAGACTCGCCTAGCCGCCCGTGAGGGCCGGCGCCGCCGTGAGGGAGTGCCCGTACGCCATGAGCTACCGCAACGATCCGTACGACCCGAAGCAGGTCGCCCTGCTCGACCCGGACGCCCTGGCCGGGGCCGTGGC
>JBARAE010000682.1:0-4129 GCA_049791715.1 Micromonospora sp. | reverse complement strand
GGATCGCCCCGACCGGCACGGCTCCGGCCAACGCCGGCGCGCCCACGCTGGCCCGCGGGGCCGGTGACCCGGCCGGACACGGGATGCTCCACCCGCGTCCCGCGATGCCGGCGCCGGGGGGACGCCGACGCACCCCGCCGGTGTGGTTGGTGGTCGGCGTCGCGGCAGCGGTGCTGGCCGGCGTGGTGGGCGCGGCGGCGTGGTCGGCCACCCAACGGGTCGCCGCGATCGACACGCAGAAGCAGCCGACCAGCGGGGCCTGGACGGGTAGGAGCGTCACCGGGGCGGTCGGCGTACCGCTGCGCGAGGAGTCCTTCGAGTTCACCGTCTACCGGGTCGCCTGCGGGGCCGCCGCCCAGCCGATCGGGTCCGTCGGCGGACGGCAGTGCCAGGCCACCGTCGGGGTGCGCAACCTCACGCCGGAGGAGCAGACCTGGCACGGGCAGCTGCAGCGGGCGTACCTGCCCGGAGGAAACTGGGTGAGCGCCGACGAGCAGGCCACCCGGCTGGCGAATCTCGGCCGGGACATCTTCGCCCAACCCGTCGCGGCGGGCAGCCGAGTGGTGCTGCCGCTGGTCTTCACGATGAACGGGACGCAACCACCGAAGCAGTTGGAACTGCGCAGCGGGGTCTTCTCCGCAGGGGTGCGGGTGGACGTGCCCGGGTAGGCGCACGGGCGGCGGTCGTACCCTGGGTGCCGTGACCGCCGCCCTCGCCCCCGCTCTCGACCTGGCCGACTGGCAGGCCCGGCGGCGGGCCCACGAGGAGCGGGTGGACGCCTGGGTGACGCCGCACCTGGCCCGTCGGCGCAGCGGGGTGAAGCACCCGGTGGAGGACTTCCTCTTCACCTACTACTCGCACCGCCCGGCCCAGTTGCGCCGCTGGCACCCCGGCGCTGAGGTGGTGCTGCGCGACGCGGATCCGGCGGAGTTCGGCCGGGACTACCGCGCCACCGCCGCCGGTCTCACCCTGGACACCCGGTCGGTACGCTCCCGCCGGGCCGAGTCGATCGACTGGATCCGCGGGCTGCTCGCGGCGACCGCCGGCCGGCCGGGGCAGTTCGGCTGCTTCGGGATGCACGAGTGGGCGATGGTCTACCGGCAGACCCAGGAGGAGGTACGCCACAACGCCTGGCCGCTGCGGTTGAGCCCGGCCGACACCGCCGCGGTGGTCGAGGAGCGGGGGGTCCGGTGCAGCCACTTCGACGCGTACCGGTTCTTCACCGCGCCGGCCCGGCCGCTGAACGTGCTCGCCCCGACCCGGGAGACGCAGCACGCCCTGGAGCAGCCGGGCTGCCTGCACGCGAACATGGACCTCTACAAGTGGGCGTACAAGCTCTCCCCGCTGGTCCCCTCCGAGCTGGTCGCGGACTGCTTCGCGCTGGCCCGGGACATCCGCACGCTGGACATGCGGGCCAGCCCGTACGACCTCGCCGATCTGGGGTACCCGCCGGTGCGGGTGGAGACCCCGGAGGGCCGGGCCGAGTACGCCGCCGCGCAGCGCGGCTTCGCCGAGCGGGCCGCCCCGCTGCGGGCCCGGCTGCTCGCCGCGATCGACGGCTGACCGGTCAGCCCCGCGGGTGGCCGCGGTGCGCCGCCCACTCGGGGGCCAGTATGGACATCACGGTGGCGTCCACCCACTCGTCGCCGTCCCGCAGCACCTGCCGCAGCACCCCTTCGGCGACGAAACCGACCTTCTCGTAGACCCGGCGGGCGCGCGGGTTGAAGGCGAAGACCTCCAGCGAGATCCGGTGCAGGCCGAGGCGCTCGAAGCCGTACCCGACGACCAGCCGGGACGCCTCGGTGCCGAGTCCCCGGTCCCGGCCGGTGGGGCCGATCAGGGTACGGAAGGTGCAGCTGTTGTTGTGCGCGTCCCACTCGTAGAGGACCACCTCGCCGACGCAGGCGCCGCTCGATCGGTCCACCACCGCCAGGTCCAGCCGGTCGGTCTGCGCGTTGCGGCTGCCGTACCAGGCGCGCAGGCGCTCGACGTCGAAGCGGTTGTCCGGCGGGCTGCCGGTCAACCGGACGACCTCCGGGTCGGCCAGCACGCGCTCGAACGCGGCCACGTCGTCGTCGAGAAAGGGCCGCAGCACGACGCGGTCGCCGGTGAGCGTGGGCTTGACCGAGAAGTCGGCGGTCTGCTGATCGACGGGCATCCGACGAGTGTGGACGGCGCGGTGGCCGCGCTCAAACCGTTTTCCGGAGCCGCTCGTCGAGCTCGTCCTGATTGGCCAGGAACCAGAGCTGCCGGCCCCGGTTGCATTCGCGCACGAAGTCCCGCAGGGCTGCGCTGGCCGCCAGGTGCCGGGAGATGTCGCCGATCACCGCCAGCCGCACCCGGTAGTTGACGAACTTCTGGGCGATCTCGCCCGCGAGTCCGGTGCTGAGCGTGAAGAACGGGTCGGTCAGCCGCTCGACGGGCAGCACCACCAGGTCCGCACCGGCGCCCAGCGCCGCCCCGATCAGGTCGAGGGCGACCGTGCCGTCGGCCAGGGACACGCCCTCGGCGGAGCAGACGAGAACGGGGGTTCCGTGCCGGGTGTCGATGGTCACGACCGCCGACGATAGGCCGCACGCCGCCCGCCCGCGCGGCATTATCCGGTCATTCCCCGTCGACGCGGCGCTCGCGCTTGCGCTGGGACTGGCGCTTCTTCTCGGCCAGCCGGCGTTCCTTGGCACCCCTGGACGGGCGGGTCGGGCGGCGGGCCTTGGGCGGCGGGGCGATGGCCTCCCGGAGCAGGGCGGCCATCCGGTCCCGGGCCGCCTCCCGGTTGGCCAGCTGTGCCCGGTGCTCGCTGGCGGCGATGGTCAGCACGCCGTCGACCAGCCGGTTGGCGAGCCGCTCGAGCGCCCGCGCCCGCAGCGCCGCGGGAACGCTGGGCGAGGCGGCCAGGTCGAAGCTGAGCTCGACCCGCGAGTCGGCGGTGTTGACGCCCTGCCCACCGGGGCCGGAGGAGCGGGAGAAGCGTTCCCGCAGCTCGGCGCTCGGGACCACCAGCCGGTCGGTCACCCGCAGTCCGTCATCCACACCCTGAGGCTAGCGCCCCATCCGGTGGGCGGGAGTGTTGGTCGGCGTCGGCGTCGGCGACGGGCTGGGCACCGGTTCCGCTCGGCCGTGGTCCGGTCCGACCGCGGCATAGGCCACAGCTGCGATCAACAGCAGTGCGACCACACCGACCTTCGTGGCCGCCAGGCGAATGAACAGCCACGCCGCCCGGCGGAGCACCGGCACGCTCTTCTTCGTCGTCTGGTAGTCGGTCCATCCCCGCTTCGCCCGGGCGTAGGCCGCACCGGTCAGACCGCCGACCAGGATGCCGACGGCCAGCAGGACCGCCATGAGAGATCGCTCCACCCACGCCAGTATCCATACTGAGCGTGATATCTCCATGGCCCGATGGGATCACGCCGGTTTTCCGACAGTTCTTCCCGTTCCGGCCGGGCGGTCCTGCCGATCTCGCTGCTCACGGCCGCGGCAGCCGGTCAGCCGCCCCTGCCGATGATGGTGTCGGCCGTCTGCTGGACCTGGTCGATCGGGATGGCGAAGCCGATGCCGATCGAGCCGCTGCCGTCGATGGTGGCGATCGCGGTATTCACCCCCACCACCTCGCCCCGCGCGTTGACCAGCGGGCCGCCGGAGTTTCCGGGATTGATCGAGGCGTCGGTCTGCACCGCGGTGTGCCGGCCCGAGCCCAGCCGCACCTGCCGGTTGAGGGCGCTGACGATACCGGCGGTCACCGTGCCGGCCAGGCCGAGCGGGGAACCGACCGCGAGCACCGGCTCCCCCACCCGGGTGGAGTTCGGCTTCGCCAACGGCAGCGGGGAGAGTCCCGCCGACGCCGGCACCTTCAGCACCGCCAGGTCGCTGCTCGGCTCGCGCCCCACCACCTCGGCGGTGAACTGGCGGCCGTCGGGCATCTCGACGGTGACCGGTCCCCCGCCGCCCCGGGCCAGGATGTGGTCGTTGGTGATGATGTGCTGCTGATCGTCGATGGCGAACCCGGAACCGGTGGCCGAGGATCCGGAACTGCCGCCGACCATCACCGAGACCACCCCCGGGACGGTCTTCTCGGCGGCGGTGACCAGCTCGGCGGGAACCGCCGCCGCGGACGCCGCGCTCGGCCCCGGCT
>JBARAE010000681.1:0-1825 GCA_049791715.1 Micromonospora sp. | reverse complement strand
GCGCAGTGCGAGCACGGTGGCGCGGTGCCGGCGCATCCAGGGGATGAGCACGTCCTCGTCGTCCACGATCGTGCCGGGCGCGGGGGCCGAGCCCACCGGCGCGACCTGTAGGCACCGGATGCCGCCGGCCGCCCAGGCCGGCCACGGTCGCGCCGGGCCGGTATGCAGCAACGTCCACCGACCGGCGAGTACGTCGTCGAGACGGGCGCGGTCACCGCCGTCCGTCCGGACCCAGGGTTGTGGGAGTTGGTTGCCGACCGCCCGGCGGCCACCGCTGTGGTCCAGCAGGCCCTTCCGGTAGCTGGTTTCCGGGAACCACCTGGCCTCCTGCATGTAGGCGCGGATGGCCGGGACCCGCATGACGAGCCGGAACGCGATGTTGCGCAGGGCCGTCAGCCCGGGACGTCGCTCGGTGATGATGCGTCCGAAGCGGACGGCCTGTGCGGTCATGTCCCGCACGTGTGGTTTGCGTTCGGCCTCGTAGCTGGTTAGAACGTCATCGGGTAGCTCACCGCGCAGCACCGCGGCCAGCTTCCAGCACAGGTTGCCCGCGTCGCGTACGCCGGAGGACATGCCCTCGCCGATCCACGGCGGCATGGCGTGTGCCGCGTCGCCGGCGAGGAGGATCCGGCCGACGCGCCACTGGGCGGCGAAGCGAACGTGGTGGCTGTAGACCACAGCGCGGAGGATCTCGACCTCGTCGGTCGTCCGGCCGTAGCGGCGCAGCAGCCGCCAGATGTAGTCGTGGCTGACCAGATCCTGTTCGTCCTCGCCGGGCAGGACGGGGAACTCCCAGCGGTGGTGGCCCAGCGGGGTGGGGCAGTCCACGGCGGGCCGGGCGGGATCGCAGTGGAAGCGCAGTCGGTCGACTGTGTCCCAGTCCCGCTTGACCTTGGTGTCGATGACGACCCACCGGTCGTGGTAGGTACGGCCGTCGAAGCCGATGCCCAGCCCGGTCCGGATCGGGCTGGAGCCGCCGTCGGCGGCGATGAGGTAGGCCCCGCGCAGGGTACGAAGCGTGTCGTCGGTCAGGTCCCGCGCGGTGACGGTGACACTGTCGCTGTCCTGCTCGACGAGTTCACAGTCGTGACCGAGGAGGACCTCGACGTTCGGGTAGCGGCTGACGCCGTCGCGGAGGATCTGCTCCGTGACCGGCTGGTAGATGAACAGCTGCGGCGGGTGCCCGTTGCCCCGAGGAGCCGGCGCGAGGCTCAGGAACGACCGGCCGCGGGCGTCGACGAAGTCGATCGGCCGGCCGGAGAGCATGTCCTGCTTGAGCCGCTCCGCGAGGCCGATGCCTTGCCAGATCCGGAGCACCTCCTCGTCGGTGGAGATCGCCCGGGCGCGGGGGTAGATGGAGGCGTCGCGCTCGACCACGGCCACCCGTACACCCATGCCGCCCAGCAGATTGGCGGCGGTCACCCCGACCGGGCCGTATCCGACGATGATGACCTCGTAGTCGTGCAGTTCCGTGCTCATGTGGTGGCTCCGCTCAGTGCCGGGACGGTGATCTCCACGCGGCGCAGCGAGGCCGCGCCGTGGCGGAACTGGTTGAGCTTGTCGATGACGGTCTGGCCCTCCGGGGTGTGGCCCCAGATGCTGATCCCCTGGTGGGTGGTGGGTTCCCAGGTGGCCTCGTCGACGACGATCGGATTCCAGCCGACCTCCCACTCGAACCCGGACGGCGTCCGGACGTAGTAGGAGAGCTCCTTGTCGTTGGTGTGCTGCCCGATGCCCAGCGCCATGGTGAAGCCGAGTTGCTTGAGGCGCTGGTAGGAAGTGGTCATGTCGTCCACCGTGGCGACCTGGGTGTTGAGGTGCTGGA
>JBARAE010000680.1:0-12381 GCA_049791715.1 Micromonospora sp. | reverse complement strand
TGGTGGGCGAGCCGGGGCCGGACGTGTTCCTCGCCCCGCTGATCGAGGCCGCGCGGGAGGTGCTGCGCGGGCCCGAACTGCGCGCGGCGATCGAGCGGGAGGTCGGCGCGCTGGGCTGACCGCGACGCCAGACGGGTGGTGGGGCTCGCCGCACCACCCGTCGGCGACGGGTCAGCTTCTGGCGAACGTCTGCCGGATCTCCGCCCAGGACGGGAGTTCGGCGCCCGCCACGACATCCCGCTTCACGCGGAACCAGAACAGGCTGAGGAGTATCCCCTCGGACAGCACCGTCGCCCATGCTGCGCCGGCCGCACCGAACACGGGAATCGCGGTGGCCAGCGCGGCCAGGTAGGCGAGGGAACCCAGGCCCTGGTACAGCACCTTCTTCCGCACCAGCCCGCCGCTGGTGAGCAGCGATTCGACACTGGCTGCGCCGAAGCGGAGTGGGATCGCGAGCGCGAGAATGGCCATCACCGGAACGGAGGCACGGTACTCCGCACCGAAGACCAGCGGAATGGCGAATCGGCCGACGACCGCGACGGCGGCGCCGATGAACAACCCCAGCGCGATCATCCCGACGGTGCCGGCCCGGTACGCGAGGAGGACCGCATTACGGTTCGAGCGTGACCACCGGTGCAGCTTCGCCAGGAAGTACTGCTGATAGACGATGCGCGGCAGCAGGTAGATGGCGGTCAGCAGGGTCATCGGCACGGCGAGCACAGCAGCCGCCTCGGGGCTCAGGAACTCGGCGGAGGCGACGATGCCCAGGTTCATGCCCAGCTGGTAGAACAGGCTGCCGAGCAGGAACAACCCCGTACCGGCGACAAGATGGCGAGCCCGGGGCCGGCGCGCCGGGCGGCGGAGCGCAGGCGAGTGGCCCTCCAGCGCCGCTCGCCCGGACCAGAACGGTGCGAGCACCAGGGCACTCATGACCACCGTGACGGCAGCCACGAGCGCGTATCCCAGCGCCACCATGAGCGCCGACAGCCCGAAGAGCACGCTCAGTACGGCCACGAGAAGGCGGCCGACCTGCGGTGCCAGTTGCAGCGCTGCGAGCCGCCCGTAGGCGCCCTGCAACTGGAGGGCCGAGCCGGACAGCGCCATGGCGACGAGCGACACGATGACCGGGGCCAGCCCGATCCGCAGTCCACCGTCGAGATCGTCGCGTTCGACCAGGCCCCAGCCGACGAGCGCGGCGACCAGCACGCCGGAGCTCACGACGACCAGCACGATGGACGGCTCCACCCAGCGGAACGCCCTCGGCCCCTCGCGACCGAACCGCTGCAGCCAGAACTCGGCGACGCCGAAAATGGCGAGCGGCCCGGCCAGCGTCACCAGAGACATGACCGACATGAACGCGCCGAACTCCGCCCTGGGCAGGCTGCGGGCCAGCAGCACCTGGGTGAGGAACGCGATCAGGGTGACGCCGGCCTGGCTGATCCCGAGCATGCCCAGGTGGCGGAGGCGCCGTGCCATACCGCCTCCGGACCGGCCGGGCGTCGCCGTCTCCGGTCGCAGCTCAGTTCCGGTCATCGGTCAGCCGCCACCGGAACCGCCAGGGGGAACGGAGTCATCTGGTCGCCTCGGCCGGCACGTGCGACCGCAACGTGTCCAACTCGGCCTTCGTCCGACCGATCCACGCGTCGCGCGCCGTTTCGATCCGCTCGGCCGACCGGGGGTCCTCATCGATGGCCTGGCGAACCCCGGCGACCAGCGCGGCACGTTCGTTGGCGACGAGCGTGGCGAAACTCCCGAACAGGGCCTCGGTGGTGCGGGTGTGGGACAGCACCAGGGGTCGGCCTGCGCTGAGCGCCTCGCACGCGCCGCTGGGCTGCGTGGCTTCCCGATCGGTCAGCACGACGACCGCGCGTGCGCCGGCGAGTGCCGCCTCGTAGTCGGGCAGGTCGAGGAAGCCCAACCCGGTGAGGTTGGGCAGGCGCTCCGCGCGCTCACGAAGCATCGGGGGCAACCGGTGCAGTGGCGCGGTGGTCGCGAAGGTGACGTCGGGCATGGCCTCGATCGCGTCGAAGAGCAGATCCAGCGGCTCGTCGGCGCCGGCGGAGGCGACCACGAAGACCCAGTCCCGCGGCGCGGCCGGCGCGATCGGGCGCAGCGGATCGTGCACGACCAACGTCCGCAACCCGGGGAACGTCTCCTGGGCGAGGGCATCGGCCTCCCGGTTGTGGGTCAGCACGAGCCGCGCTCCGCGCAGGATGCGCTCGGTGCCGGGCACCTTGCGCCACCAGGACTGGAACTGCCCGTTGTGCGCGTCGACGACGTACGGCACCTTCGCCACGTACGGCGCCAGCCCGGTCAGGTGCGGCTGAGTCTGCACGATCACGTACGACGGCCGGCGGGAACGGATCATCGCCAGGTCGTCCCGGGTGTGCGCGAGGTAGTCCGAGGGACGCAGCACCTTCGACGTCGCCCGGTGCGGGCGCCACACCACCTCGATGCCGAGTGCCTCGGCGAGCACGTCCGAGCGACGCTGATAGCGCTTCCAGGAAATGAACAAGGGGCGCGTCATTCGTCCTCACCATTAACGTCCGCGGCCGCGGGGACCTGCGCGTCCGTGCGGGGGTAGAGCGCGATGACCAGGATCAGGGAGAGGAAGAACATCCACATGAAGTACGAGTAGGAGGTGGGCTTCTGGGTCAGGGCGGAGACGCCCGTGACGATGTAGAGGACCGACAGCATCCACCTCGCCTCGACCGCGACCACACGCTTCGTGACTTTCCAGAGGTTGATGAAGATCACCGCCATGAGGATGACCCCGAGGAGTCCCCACACCACGAAGATCCGCAGCGGGTCACTGTGTGTGTTCCACGGTTCATAGGCCAGTCCGATGATCCAGACGTCCAGAGGGGCTTCCTTCCACACGTCCGCCATCCGGAACCAGATCTGCCCCCGGCCGTGCAGGAACTCGTCGTTGGTCGGGTTGAGCGAGCCGATCTGCGTGGCGAGGAAGACGGTTCGATCGACCAGGAAGGCACCCCAGCGGATCGCCGCCAGGATCACCAGCACGACGAGCGTGACCGCCCCCCAGACGGCAGTGCGGAACGGCAGGTCGTAGACCTGTCGGAGGAGTTCTGGCAGCCGGCGCACCTCGAACGCCACGATCAGGAACACCACGCAGAGGATGGTGATCCGATGCGTGCTGACGACCGCGGTGGCGAGCAGGAACGCGACGACGGCGTAGCGGACCAGCGGCTTGAGCCGCAGCCGGTCACCGGCGGCGTAGAGGATGAACACCGCGAAGATCAGGAGCCGGCCGAGGGACGCCGGATGGAAGTATCCACCGGACGCGCGCCCCACCTTGCCGCCCGGCAGGTTGAAGAAGTAGGTGTACGGAACGACGCCGGCAACCTGCAGCCAGGCGATCACCGAGTGCACGACAGCGCCGAGCACCACCAGCAGGAGGACCCACCGCACCAGATCGAGAGAGAACCAGTCCGGCTTGCTGAGCATGACCGCCAACAACACGACCGGCGCGAACCCGACGGCGAGTTGGGCGGCCTGCGTGACGATCCCGCTCTCCGGCTTGATGTAGGGCCCGAAGATGTCAACCACGTGGGCCGTGGTGAAGACCTGAAGGAAATCCTCCCGGGCAGGCACGGCGATCAGGCCGATAATGGAGAACAGACCGAGGATCACCAGCGCGACGAGCGAAGGTGCCAGATTTGTCAGTACCCGCCTCGACGCCACGGCGGCGACGACAAAAGAGCCCACCATGAAAATGGCGCCGACAACGGACGCCACCATGCCGGAGTCAACCGTGTCGGCCGCGACCTTGGCGCCGAACACGTCGAAGAATGGTTTGACGCCGATCATTCCCATGGCGAGCAGGGTCAGAATCTGGCCGACCCGCAAGAAGCGCCCGACCCGGGCGTTGCCCGAGAACTCGTGCCCGGCGTTGACGGAGAAGGGCGAGGTCCTGCCTATCAGAGGCCGGCCACCGTCCACAGACTCGGGCGCCGCCTTTCGAGGCATTATGTCCATTTCATGTCCTCTCCGCACTACTTCTCGGGGCACTATACGCGAGGGCCGCTCGATGGCCGGCCAGGCAATTCGGTTCGACCGAAGGACTGATCCCGCGCAGTGTCACAGCGCGGAACGTGCCGCGATGCGCTCAATGAGCTGGGGACCGAGCGTGCGCGCGTAGCTCGCCGTTATGTGGTGCGTATCCCGATAAACGGTGATGTTGCCGATCACCAGTGGGCACCGGGTGGCGGTGCAGAACAGGTCGGTGAGGTCGACCACCTGCACCTCGCCGTCGGTCCGCCGCGCGGCGTCCTCGAGGGTGTCCCGGGTGCGGAGCCCGGCCTGACGGTCGATGCCGCACCGTCTCGGGTCCCCCCCGTTGGCCGTGTCGTTGACGAGGCAGGTGAGGTCCTCATCGGCGAGCCCCGGGTTGTCCACCACCACGACGATCCTGGTCCCCCGATCGAGCACGGGGCGCCACGCCTCGACGTACCTGCGGACCTGGTCCTCGGCCGTCCGCCGGTCGGCGATCGCGCTCCGCCTCCCGCTGACGATGACGAGGTCGTATGTCGGATCGCTGCCGAGCCGCTGCATCATCGCGTTACGCCGCGCGTAGCACGGGTCGGACCGGTCGCCGGCGTCCACCTTCGCCCAGATGCAGCCGCGGGCGACGTAGGTGTCGACAGTCCAGTTCCGGGCCACGAGGTGGCCCTCGATCGCCGGGATGAGCATCGCCGCGTGCGAGTCTCCGACGAGCGCGATCCTCGTCGCGTCCGGCCGCTGGGAGCCGATGCGACACGACGTGAGCTGGGCGGCCGGCTTCTGGTCGTAGCACCGGTACGCGGAGCCGGTGTCCTTTGTGAGCGTCGACAGCTCGGGGAACACGTCCCCACCGAGGGCACCGTCGGCGCAGCGTTGAGGGGCGAGCAGGGCATCCGCCCCGAGGCACGGCGTACCCGCGGCCACCAGTTGCTCCAGGCGCGAGGTGTTCGCCTGGCTGCCCTGCTCGAGCAGTCGGTTTCCGGCGAGGACCACCGACATGACCAGTGCCATCGACATCGCCGCGGCAGCGTACTGCGGCCAGAGCCGGCGCCTGGTGAACAGCCCGAACCGTACCGGGTCCTCCACGAAACGCTTGGTCAGCGCGGCCAGCACCACCACGCCCCCGATGGCGACGAGCTTCACCGGCCAGGTCATCTTGTCGCCGGTAGCCAGCCCGAAGATGACGATGGGGGGCCAGTGCCAGAGGTAGACGGAGTACGACCAGTCGCCGAGCTTCTGCACCGGCGCCGACTTCAGCAGCCCGAGGGGTGACCACCGCGCGCGGGGAGCGCCGGCCCAGATGGCGAAGAGGGTGCCGGCGACCGGCAACGCCGCCGCGTAGCCCGGGAAGGGAGTCCCGCTGTGGAGAACGAAGGCAGCCGCGCCGATCAGAAGCAGTCCCAGCCAGGAGATGGCTGCCCGGGTCTGGTCACCGGCCGACCGGCCGAACCCCGGCAGCGCCGCCAGCAGTGCCCCGGCCCCGAACTCCCACGCCCGGGTGGGGGTGACGAAGTAGGCGGCGGCGCCGTTCGCGGACGTCTCGTAGACGGAGTACGCGAAGGAAGCCGCGACGCTCACGGCGAGCGTGGCCCGGATCGCGCCGCTCGGGTCCGCCTGCCGGACCCGGCGGGCGATCATGACCGCGGCCACCATCAACAGGGGCCAGACGAGATAGAACTGCTCCTCCACCGAGAGCGACCAGTAGTGCTGCACCGGCGACTTGACGTTCTCTGCGGCGAGGTAGTCCACCGCGTCGTGCGCCAGCTGCCAGTTCTCGACGTAGAGGGTCGCTGCCGCGATCTCGCGGAGGACCTGCGGCCAGTACAGCCGCGGCACCCAGACGAAGACGGCTACCGCGGTGACGACGAGCACGAGCAGGGAGGCCGGCAGCAGGCGCCGGATGCGGCGGGCCCAGAAGGAGCCGAGCCGGACCGAGCCGGATGTCTGCACCTCCCGCAGCAGGTGCGCGGTGATGAGGAAGCCACTGATCACGAAGAAGACGTCGACGCCGACATATCCACCCGGGATGCGACGTGGCCAGAAGTGAAACAGCAGCACCAGGAGCACGGCAAGCGCCCGCAGTGCCTGGATCTCCGGTCGCAGAGCTCCACGAGCTGTTCGCGTCGAATCACTCACTGTGCCTCACCGCGGCGATAGGGGTAAGGGTGGCGCGTGGCGGCCACACCGCCACAGGGTGGTGGCGTCGGCGAGGGTATACGGCCGCCGTCCCCTTCCCGTATCCGGGGACGGCGGCCGGAGGCGGACCAGCGTCCTCATGGGAGCGACCGGAAGGACGTCGGGGCCCGCCACCGCAAGGAGTACGGCAGCATCGGCGCAAGCGCCGACGCGCGGGTGGGGCCGGCCGGGCCAGCCGTCGGCCCCGGTCAGCCGCCCGTCGGTGGGAGGACCTTCGCCACGAGCTTGGCCAGCTCGCGCAGCGCCTTGCCGCGGTGGCTGACCGCGTCCTTCTCCTCGGGCGTCAGCTCGGCGTTGGTCCGCTCCTGCCCGTCGCCGAGGAAGATCGGGTCGTACCCGAAGCCACCCTCGCCGCGCGGCGCCCGCAACAGCCGACCGGGCTGGCGGCCGTCCACCAGGTGCTCCTTGCCGCCGGGCAGCACCAGCGCCACCGTGCAGACGAAGGAAGCGCCCCGGTGCTCGTCCGGCAGGTCGGCGATCTGGTCGAGCACCAGCTGCAGGTTCGCCAGGTCGTTGCCGTGGCGCCCGGACCAGCGGGCGCTGAATACCCCGGGCATGCCGTTGAGCGCGTCCACGGCCAGCCCGGAGTCGTCCGCGATGGTCGGCAGGCCCGTCCGCCGGCAACCCTCCCGCGCCTTGATCAGCGCGTTCTCACCGAAGGTCAGGCCGGTCTCCGGCAGCTCCGGGTACTCGTCGACGTCATCGAGGCCGAGCAGGGCGATCCGGTGCGCGCCGAGCGCCCCGTCGAGGATCCGCTGCAGCTCGACGAGCTTCTTCCGGTTCCGGGTCGCGAGCAGGACCTTGTTCATGAGGCAAGCGCCTTCCGCTGCGCGTCGGCCAGTTCCAGGCAGCCCCGCACGCCCAGGTCGAGCATGGCGTCGAGCTGGTCGCGGGCGAAGATGCCGGCCTCGCCCGTTCCCTGCACCTCGACGAAGTCACCGGTCCCGGTGCAGACCACGTTCATGTCCACCTCGGCGGCCACGTCCTCCTCGTAGCAGAGGTCCAGCCGCGGCTCGCCGCCGATGATGCCCACGCTGACCGCGGCCACGGACCGGTGCATCACCTTCTCCGGCTTGCCGGACAGGGCCTTGCGCTCGGCCAGCCAGCCGACCGCGTCGTACAGCGCCACGTAGGCGCCGGTGATCGCGGCGGTACGGGTGCCGCCGTCGGCCTGCAGCACGTCGCAGTCGAGCACGACCGAGTTCTCGCCGAGCGCCTTGAGGTCGATGCACGCCCGCAGGCTCCGGCCGATCAGGCGGGAGATCTCGTGGGTACGCCCGCCGATCTTGCCCTTGACGCTCTCCCGGTCGGAGCGGGTGTTCGTGGCGCGGGGCAGCATCGCGTACTCGGCGGTCACCCAGCCGAGCCCGGAGCCCTTGCGCCAGCGGGGCACCCCCTCGGTGACGCTGGCGGTGCAGAGCACCCGCGTCGCGCCGAACTCGACGAGCACCGAGCCCTCCGGGTGGGTGCTCCAGCCCCGGGTCAGGGTCACCGGTCGGAGTTGGTCGGGCCGCCGCCCGTCAGGTCGCGCCATGCCTGCACCTTATGCGGTCCGGTGATCGAACCGTGCCGGGGTGTACCCGGCCGGTCAGATGTCGTAGCAGGCGCCGGCGCGGACCACCTCGAGCGGGCCGTTGAAGGTGGCGGCGGCCGACTCCAGGGTGCGCGACTCGCTGCCCCACGCCGCGACCAGGTGGGTGAGCAGCAGGCGGCTGACCCCCGCCTTCGTCGCGGCCTCGCCGGCCTCCCGGCCGGTCAGGTGCAGGTCCGGCGGATTGTCCAGGCCGTCGAGGTAGCTGGCCTCGCAGAGGAAGACGTCGGCACCCTGGGCCAGCCGCAGCAGCGCCTCGCAGGGCGCGGTGTCGGACGAGTAGCAGAGCACCCGGCCGTCGTGCTCCACCCGCACCCCGTACGTCTCGACCGGGTGGTTCATCCGCTCCACGGTGACGGTGAACGGGCCGATCGGGAAGGTCCCCGGCTGCAGGCCGTAGAACTGGTAGACGTCCTCGACCGTGCGGTCCTCCTGCCCGTACGCGGCGGCCAGCCGGTCGGGCGCCCCGGGCGGCGCGTACACCGGCAGGGGCGGGAAGGGCCCTTCGGGGGCGTACCGGCGCACCACCACGTACGACACGGCGTCGAGGATGTGGTCGCAGTGCAGGTGGGTGAGGAGCAGGGCGTCGGGGGCGTGGAGGCCGACGTAGCGCTGGAGGGTGGAGAGCGCACCCGAGCCGAAGTCGATCAGCAGGCGAAATCCCTCGGCCTCCACCAGGTAGGCCGAGCAGGGGGACTCCGGGCCGGGGAAGCTGCCCGCGCAGCCGAGGACGGTCAGTCGCACCGAGTTGCCCCGATGTGACACCCCGTAGTCGACACGCCGGCACCCGCTTCGCCGATGATCACTACCGACGCGTACGCCACGCTGCGCAGCCTACGCGTCGTCGCTGAGAGGTAAGAATCGTCCACGGCAACATGTCACCAAGGTGACACCCCTACCCGCTCCGCGCTCAGCCGGCCGACCGGCGATGACGCCGACCGGCCGGCCGGGCGGCTCAGGCCCAGAGCTGCCCCTCCAGGGCGTCCTCGGCGTCCGCGAGGGTGCCGCCGTACGCCCCGGTCGACAGGTACTTCCAGCCTCCGTCGCAGACCACGAACGCGACGTCGGCCCGGCGACCCGCCCGGACCGCCTCGTGCGCCACCGCCAGGGCGGCGTGCAGGATCGCGCCGGTGGAGAACCCGGCGAAGATCCCCTCGACCTCGACCAGCTGACGGGTGCGCAGCACCGCGTCCCGGGTGCCCACCGAGAAACGCCGGGAGAGGACGCCGGCGTCGTAGAGCTCCGGCACGTACCCCTCGTCGATGTTGCGCAGGCCGTAGACCAGCTCGCCGTAGCGGGGCTCGGCGGCGACGATCTGGATGCCGTCGACCTTCTCCCGCAGGTAGCGGCCGGTGCCCATCAGGGTGCCGGTGGTGCCCAGGCCCGCCACGAAGTGGGTGATCGTCGGCAGGTCGTGCAGCAGCTCCGGCCCGGTCGTCTCGTAGTGCGCCCGGGCGTTCGCCTCGTTGCCGTACTGGTAGAGCATCACCCAGTCGGGGTGCTCGGCGGCGATCTGCTTCGCGGTGGCGACGGCCTGGTTCGACCCGCCGGCGGCCGGCGAGAAGATGATCTCCGCGCCGTACATGCGGAGGAGCTGGACGCGCTCGGTGGAGACGTTCTCCGGCATCACGCAGACCAGCCGGTACCCGCGGAGCTTGGCCACCATGGCCAGCGAGATGCCGGTGTTGCCGCTGGTCGGCTCCAGGATGGTGTCACCCGGGCGGAGCCGGCCGGACTCCTCGGCCGCCCGCACCATGAACAGGGCCGCGCGGTCCTTGATGCTGCCGGTCGGGTTCCGGTCCTCCAACTTCGCCCAGAGCCGCACCGGCGGCGCCCCCTCGGGCACCGTCGGCGAGAGCCGGGGCAGCCCGACCAGGGGCGTGCCACCACTGGCGTCGAGCAGACTGTCGTACCGCATCGTGACCCGCCGTCAGCGGGCGGCGACGGCCGCGCGGTGACCGGCGATGGCAGCGGCGGCGGCGAAGCCGAACGCGCCACCGGCCACGGCCGGCAGGATGGTCACGCTGTCGCCGTCGTTGAGCTTGGCGTCGAGCGCGCCGAGGAAGCGGACGTCCTCGTCGTTGACGTAGACGTTCACGAAGCGGTGCAGCGCACCGGCGTCGGTGACCAGGCGCGCCTTCAGCCCGCCGTGCCGGGAGTCCAGGTCGGTGTGCAGGTCAGCCAGGGTGTCCCCGGTGCCCTCGACGACCTTCGCGCCGCCGGTGTAGCTGCGCAGGATGGTGGGGATGCGAACCTCGATGGCCATGATGTCGTGCTCCTTGATGATCGGGTGTGCCACGGTGACGGGAAGGAAATGGGTGGGCCGGCGCTGAGAAGTCAGCGGCCGGAACACTCGTAGTCGACCGTCGCCGGGCTCTGCCCGAACATGTAGGACTGGACGGCATGCGGATCCACGGCGGCATCCACGATCCGGACCGGCTCCTCGGTCACCACGCCGTCGACGATCCGGAAGGAGCGGATCTCCTCGGTGTCGGACTCGCGGGTCGAGACGAGCAGGTAGTGCGCTCCCGGCTCACCGGCGAAGGAGACGTCCGTGCGGGACGGGTACGCCTCGGTCGCGGTGTGCGAGTGGTAGATGACGACCGGCTCCTCGTCGCGATCGTCCATCTCCCGCCAGACCCGCAACTGCTCCATCGAGTCGAACTCGTAGAACGTCATGGACCGGGCGGAGTTCTCCATCGGGATGTGCCGGGTCGGGGTGTCGCTGCCGACGGGACCGGCGACCACGCCGCACGCCTCGTCCGGGTGGTCCCGGCGGGCGTGGGCGACGATCGCGTCTACGATCGACCGGTCGATGCTCAGCACGCCGACCAGCCTAGCGCCTGCCGGTGACCGGCTGCGAGGTGGCGACCGTCACGGCTCAGTCGATCAAGGCGTTGAGCAGGGATTCCTGGAGATAGCCCAGGTACGCGTAGACCGACAGTTGGAACACCCGCGAGGAGGTCGGGTCCTCGGCGACCGCATCGTCGAGCTCCTCCCCCAGATCGGTGCCGTCCTTGATCTCCAGCCGGACACCCATCGCCAGCCGGGCGTCGTTGAGCGCGCGCAGCCACGCCTCGGCCGCCTCGGCGTCGAGGCGTACCTCACCGCCGGCCCCGCCGCCCTCGTCGGGCAGCGCGGCGAGGATCGCCCCGGCCTGGTCGATCTTGGCGGTCTTGAGGTCCCCCTCGGTGTACCGGCGGAACTCGGCGGTGCTCGCCGAGTCGTCCGGGTAGACCTCCGGGAAGAGCCGGCCGACCACCGGATCGCCGTGGTCGAAGCCGTCGGTGAGCAGGCCCACCACCTCCGAGGCGACCTTGCGCAGCACCCGGACCTCGTCGACGGCGAAGGTGGCGACGTACCGGTCGCCCTGGCGACGGAACATGCTCACGGCGCCACCTCTGCTCGCGACTGCGGGGCTCGCAACACCGGCTCACTCCCCGCGCTCATGACCGGTCCACCGTCGCCCAGAGCCCGTACGCGTGCAGCTGGGACGCGTCGTGCTCCATCCGCTCCCGCGCGCCGGTGGAGACGACAGCCTTGCCCTTGTGGTGCACGTCCAGCATGAGCTGCTCCGCCTTCTCCCGGCTGTACCCGAAGAGCTTCTGGAACACCCAGGTCACGTACGTCATGAGGTTGACCGGGTCGTCCCAGACGATCGTCACCCACGGCCGGTCCGAGACCGGCACCTCGTCGGTGTCCGGCGTCTCGACCGGTGCAACCTGTGGAGCCGCCATGCCCCCCATCGTGCCACCGGATTCGGCGAACTGATGAACCGGAACGCCGGGCCGGCCCGGATCACCCTCGTGGGCCGCGCCGAACCGCCCGGGAAGCCGGTCGGCGGCGCTCACCTCAGCCGAGCAGGATGCCGTGGTCGACAGCATCGGCGAGCACCACGCCCAGCGAGAGGCGGATCACCTCGAAGCGGCGGGACACCTCCCGGGAAAGTTCCAGCTCGACCTCGCGCAGCGCCCGCTGGGCCCACGAGCGGGCAGCGTTCGGGTCGTCGTTGCCGGGGCTGCGCCAGCGCTGCCAGCAGCCCCCGGAGAGGGCGACCCCCACCGCCGGAAGGACCTCGGCCCGCTCCGGCCCCGGGAAACCGTCCAGCGCGTCCAGCGCGCCGGTGCCGGTCAGGCCGGCCACCCCGGCAGTGCTGGTGACCAGGAGAACCCGGTCCAGCTCCCGGCCGGCCGGCTGGTCGGCAAGGCCCCACCGGACCGCGGCGGCGAGGCGCTGGCGTACCCCCTCGGGGAGGGGCGCGCCGAAGACCGGGCCGGCGGCGTCGTCGAGGATGTCCCACACCGCGCGGTCGCACTGCGCCGTGGCGAGCAGGGACAGGGCCTCCAGTTCCCGGTCGAGCAGCTGCGGCAGGCCGGCGCAGCCGACCCCGAAGACGATCTCCTGCACCACCCGCAGGTGGATGTTCGCCAACTCGAGGGCGAGGTGCTGGCGGATCCGCTGGGCGCAGGAGCGCACCCGGCGGTCCAGCCGATCGGCGAGGTCAGGCGCATCGATCCCGGGGACGACGCTCACCCGGCCGTGCGAGCCCGGCAGCACCGGCGGCTGGGCGC
>JBARAE010000679.1:0-8637 GCA_049791715.1 Micromonospora sp. | reverse complement strand
GGCCCCGCCCTGCCCCCGCCGCTCAACGGCTGGACCGCCAGCCGGGAGGTGCCGGCCGCGCCGCCACAGACCTTCCGGCGGTGGTGGTCGGAGAATCGGAGCGAGTCATGAACGCGCGCGACATCGTGCTGGCCCGGCTGCGGGCCGCCCTGGCCGGCGCCCCGCCCACCGTGCCCGCCCCGCCGGACGGACACCGCCGGCAGGGCGACCTGCCGCCCGGGCATCCCGACCTGGTCGACCTGCTCGACCACCGGCTGACCGACTACCGCGCCGAGGTGCACCGGGTGACCGAAGCGGCGGTCGCCGACACGGTCACCGGCATCCTCACCGCGGCCGGTGCCGCGGCGGTCGTGGTGCCGCCGGGGCTGCCGGCCCCGTGGCGGCCCGGCTCGGTGGAGGTGGTGGTCGACGACGATCTGCCGGCCGACCGGCTCGCCGGCCTGGACGGCGTGGTCACGGCCGCGGCGGTCGCGGTCGCCGAGACCGGCACGATCGTCCTGGACGCCGCCGCCGACCAAGGCCGGCGGATCATCAGCCTCCTGCCCGACCTGCACGTTTGCGTGGTCCACCCGGATCAGGTGGTGGCCACCGTGCCGGAGGCGGTCGGCCGGCTCACCCCGGGCCGCCCGCTGACCTGGATCAGCGGTCCGTCGGCGACCAGCGACATCGAGCTGAACCGGGTGGAGGGGGTGCACGGCCCCCGCCGCCTGCACGTCATCCTCACCGACAGGTGAGCGCGTCCTCGGCGACCGGGAAGTGCGGGTTGCCGGCGGTGAGCCGCAGGGTGAAGCCGTCGGCGCCGCGGTGCATCGCCACATGGTTGCAGGACTGGTAGCTGATCCAGAGGCCCAGCCCGCCGGGGGAGCCGCTGGTGGCCGGGAGCAGGCCGGCGAACGGGTCGGTCGGCCCCTCGCCGGCGTCGTGCACGTTGACGACGATCCGGTCGTCGGCTCTCCAGAGCGACATCCGCACCGGCGGACGGCCGTGCCGCAGCGCGTTGGTCACCGTCTCGCTCACCGCGACGACCAGGTCCTCGATGTCGTCCACCGGGAGCTGGCCGCGGTCGGCCGCGTACACGGCGGCCCGGGCCTGCGCCGGTGTCGGGTCGGCCAGCTCGATCATGGGCATGCTCCGCTGCACCGGGTCGAGCAGCATCGGCCGCGGCTCGGTCAGGTAGCGCCGCGGCTCGGTGTACACGCCGGTCGGGAGATGCCTGCCGTCCGGCAGAGCCACCCGGGGGTGGGTCCGGGCCACGTCCTCCAACACCTGGTCCGGGGCGATGCGGGTGTCGTACGCGCACATGCTCCAGAGCGGGAAGTCGTCGTAGGCGTGGTTGATGGCCGACTCGTACCGGGCCCACCAGTCCCAGGTGGAGCCGAGGGCGGTGGCGGGCAGCTCACCGACGATCCGGATCTGCTGGGCGCCGTCGGCCACGTACGAGGAGAGGAGTTGCCGGTAGGACCGGATGGCGGCGGTCGGCCGGGCGTAGACGTCGCCGCCGGGCAGGAAGGTGACCCCCGAACCGGGCGGCAACGCCCGGCGGACCAGCTCGGCGTTGCGCTGGCCGAAGCCGACCACCGCGGGCTCGCCCGCCTCGACTCCGCCGAGCAGGAAGGGCAGCACCACGGCGAGCAGGTGCTCGTCGGAGTCGAAGAAGATGGCCTCGTGGAAGTAGCCGGTGTGGCCGGCGGCCGCACCCGTTCTCATCGCGTCGCCTCCACCCGGATGTCGGCGAGTTCCAGCAGGTCCACCAGCCGACCGGCGGCCGGCCGGGAGGTCCGCAGTACGGCGGTCGCGCCGAGCCGACGGGCGTGGTCGCGTAGCTGCATCAGGCAGCGGTGGTCGATGAACCGCAGCTGGGCCGCCTCGACCACCAGCCGGCCGTCGACCGGGCGGAGCTCGGCCCGCTCGAGCGCGGCGGCGAAGAGCCGGTGGTTGGACGGGTCCAGCTCACCGGCGAGCGCGACATCGCCCTCGGCCGGTCCGCAGGCGTGCAGCTGGAACAGCACGTCGGTGTTGGTCTCGGGGTGCATGCAGGCCACCTCGGCGATCGCCGCGTCGCCCAGCTCGCGCCGGTCGTAGGCGCAGATGGCGGACATCGGCCGACGGTGCATGTAGCGGTCGATGAGGTGCTCGTAGCGGGCGAAGACCTCCCGCTGGGCGGGGGTGCGGATCAACGAGGTGGCCTCGGCCATCAGCCGCAGCCCGGTGTAGCCGGCGGCCAGTGCCGCGTCGGTCGCCGCCTGGTAGGCGCGTACCTGGGTCTCCGGGTCGAACGGCTCGTCCGCCCGGTAGGTCTGCTCGATGGAGACGATCCGGATCGCGCCCCGGCGCAGCCCGTCATCGAGCCCGGGGAGCCGGTCCAGGTGACGGGTCAGCCCCTCCGACGTGCCGGGCGCCACGAACCAGACCTGTTCCCCGGCGGCGAGCCCCGCGGCGAGGAACGGCACCGCACGGGAGTCGAGCGCGGCCGGGTCGTCGTAGGCCCAGCAGATGTGACCGTACGACCTCGACGCCGTTGCGTCGCCGGTCACGCTGGAAGCCTCATGGCCTCAGTCTATGCCTGTTCACCGGAACGGCCATTCCTGCCTGTCCGGTGCCGCCGGGCAGCCACCGCGGCCCGGCGATCCGGCCCGGTCGGAACGCCCGTGGGCGGACGGACCGGGCCGAAACCCTCGTCGCCTCAGGCGGCCTCGGCGTACCGCCGGAGCAGGCCGGGCCAGCCGTTGTCCTTCGCCACCGCGTCGCGGACCCGCTCCCAGCCGGTGCCGTGGGCGTCGAGCCGGTCGTGCACCAGGTCGACCCGGGTGCCCTCGTCGGCCGGGGTGAAGGTGACGGTGACCCGGCTGCCGACGGCGTCGGCGGGCGGGACCTGCCAGTCCGGGCCGATCAGCCAGGCGAAGGCGAAGGTGCGCGGGGGCTCCCAGGTGAGGACCCGGCCCCAGGTGCAGACCTCGCCGGTCTCGCTCTCCTCCCACAGCGCGCCACCGGCGTGGGGCTCCATCCCGATCCGCTTGAGCTCGTCCGGGAGCAGGTGGTGCGAGCGCATCCACCAGCGGTCGATGCCGGTGGTGAAGACCTCGAAGGCGTGCTCGGGTGTGGTGTCGACCTGGATGCTGCTGCGGACGGCGGTGCTCTGGTCGGTCTCTGCTGCGGTCACTGCTCCTCCTCGGGAGAGTTCTCGGCGGCGCGTGCGAACGCCACCAGGGCCTGCTGCCAGAACTGGTCGAAGTAGCCGCGCACGGCCGCCAGCCCTTGCGGGTCCAGCGCGTAGACGCGGCGGGTGCCGACGGCCGCCGAGGAGACCAGAGTGGCGTCCTTGAGCACCTTGAGGTGCTGGGACACCGCCGGTCGGCTGACCGGCAGGTCGGCCGCGATCTCGGCGACGGAGCGTGGCCCGGCGGCGAGGAGCTCGAAGATCGCGCGACGGGTCGGGTCGCCCAGCGCGTCGAGCATCCGTCCTTGGTAAGTGGCCACGAACGGTAAGTCTAGACTTTCGGATGCGGCTGTCAAGCAGGTCAGCCGGAGCGCGGCTGCGCGACCTCTACGTACGCCCGTACCGGCGCCTCACGGGAGCGGGTGGGAGATACCGCGGGCGTGATCGGTGATGGCCGCGCCGACCACCGTGGCGGTCAGCGGCAGCACCTCCAGGCAGCGACGTACCGCCGCGGCCATCAGTGTGTTCGGCACCCGCATGGAGAGAGTGCAGTGCGGTACCCAGCGCCCCGGCTGGTAGTGCTCCACCAGCGTGATGCCGGCCCGGGCCAACCGCTGGTGCACCTGAGCGTGGTGGGCCAGCAGGTCGGCGGTGGGGGTCGGCCCGAGCCAGAGCACCCGGCCGACGAACTGGCCGGCGTGCTGGAACTCCAACCGGAGCGGCGCGGCCACCACCATCCCGGCCAGGGCGTCGGCGACCTGCCCCGGGTCGAAGCGGGCGGCGACGGCGAGCGAGACGTGCGGGCGGTGCCGCTGCTCCAGCAGCGACCGCATGCTCTGCACGCCCTCCGACTCCAGCGCGTCCCAGAGCACCCGGATCCGCCGGGTGGCGTCCGTGTCGAGATACAGCTCCAGCGCCGCGACCACGACGATCACCCTAGAGGCCGAGGTTTGCCCCGAGCGGGGGGCGGTACTGCCCAGGCGACACCGACAGCGGAGGGGCGTGGACGCGGTGGACGTGAACGACCTGCTGACCGAGGCGTACGACCGGCTGCCCGGGCTGGTCCGCTCGGCGGTCGACGGGCTGACCCCGGAGCAGTTGCGGCAGGCGCCGGCGCCCTGGGCGAACCCGGTGGGCTGGCTGGTCTGGCACCTCACCCGGATCCAGGACGACCACGTCGCCGACCTGCTCGGCGAGGAGCAGATCTGGGTCTCCGGGGACTGGGCGGGCCGATTCGGGCTGACCGCCGATCCCCACGAGACCGGCTACGGGCACACTCCCGAACGGATCGCCACGGTCCGACCGGAGAGCGCCGCGGTGCTCGTCGACTACCACCGGGCGGTGGCGGACCGGACCGGGGCGTACCTGCGCGGGCTCCGGCCGGCCGACCTGGACCGGGTGGTGGACGAGGCGTGGGACCCGCCGGTCACCCTCGGCGTCCGGCTGGTCAGCGTGCTGCAGGACGACCTGCAGCACGTCGGGCAGGCGGCCTACGTGCGCGGGCTGATCGAGCGGGACTGACCGGCGCGGGCGCGGGCCAGCGCCGCGTGGGCGAGCAGGTGGAACGCCTGCGCCTCCGACGAGGTGCCCGGCCCCTCGAAGTCCGGCGACCCCGCTCATCCCGGTCACCCGCCCGTACCACCTGGCGCTCACCCGGATCGGGTGAGTTCGGCTCACCCGGCCCCCGGGGATCCTGCGAGGCGAGCGACCAGCGGGGGAGGAGCAGATGGCCACGTCAGCGGCGGAGTACCTGGAGCGGTCGGTGTCCGGCCGTCATCCCGACCTGCCGGAGACGACGTGCGGCACGCTCCGCCTGGACATCCACGAGGACGCGCGAACCGAGCACTGGTACCTCGCCATCGACCGGCAGAACGTCGAGGTGACCCGCTCGGTGGAGGACGCGGACCTGGTGGTCCGGGCCGATCGCGAGGTGTTCGACCGGCTGGCCGCCGGGTGCATCCACGTCGCCTCGGCCCTGTTGAGAAACGAGCTGGCCGCGCAGGGAAACCTCCGGCTGCTGATGTCCCTGCGCCGGATCTTCCCCGGGCCGCCAGAGGCGCGGCACCCGAGAGATGTGGCGCGGGCCCGGGAAGGCCGCCCGTGAAAGAGGAACTGATCCAGGTCATGGCCGGCAACGCCTTCGCGGTGAGCGACGGGGTGGGCGACATGCGCGCGCAACCCCACGTACCGGTCGGACTGTTCTCCTTCGACACCCGGTTCCTGTCCCACTGGGTGCTCACCGTCGACGGGCAACCTCTGTACGCGCTGTCCCGGGACGACATGACCTACTTCGAAACCCGGTTCTTCCTGGTGCCCGGCACCGCGACCCACTACGTCGACGCCGACGTGTCGGTGATCCGGCACCGTTCCATCGACGACAGCTTCAACGAGCGGATCACCGTGCTCAACCACTCGGCGAAGCCGGCCGAGTTCACCGTACGGATGGAGATCGGCAGCGACTTCGCCGACACCGCCGAGATCAAGAGCCCGCAGCAGCGCGGGATCGGGGTGCTGGTGGATCAGGGCCAGCTGCGCCTCTGCTACGAGCGGGGACGGTTCGGCCGCGAGGCGATCATCTCCAGCACCGAACCGGTGGAGGTCGACCAGGGCGGCATGACGTTCCGGATCAGCGTGGCGCCGAACGGCACCTGGACCACCAACCTGCACGTCGGCATGATCATCCGGGGCGCCGGCACCCAGGACCTGCGGTCCAGTCTGGAGGCCCACCAGCGGAAGGTCCGGCACGACATGCGGGAGGAGCTCCGGGAGTGGCTGGAGCGCGCCCCGACGCTGGTCACCCCCCGGAAGCCGGTGGCCTCCGCGTACCGGGAAGCGCTGACGGACCTCGCCGCGCTGCGGTACCAGTCACTGGCGTACAGCCAGCTGTCGCCGGTGGGCGGCATGCCGTGGGCGATGGCCCTCTACGGCCGGGACAGCATGATCACCTGCCTGCAGAGCATCGCGTTCACTCCGGAACTGGCGCCGGCCACGCTGCGGATCCTCGCCATGGACCAGGGCGGCCGCCTGGACGACGAGCACGATGAGGAGCCCGGAAAAATCCTGGGCGAACTGCGGTACGGGGAGATGGCCGCCTTCGGTAGCGCGGCCCCCACGATGTACTACGGGGCGGCGGACACCACGCCGCTGTTCGTGATCCTGCTCGACGAGTACGAGCGCTGGTCCGGCGACGCGGCGCTGGCGCGGGAGTTACGACACCCGGCCCGGATGGCGCTGGACTGGATCGACGAGTACGCCGACATGACCGGCGACGGTTACGTGCGTTACCAGCGGCGCAACACCCGGCACGGGCTGATCAACCAGTGTTGGAAGAACTCGCCGGACGCGGTCGTCGACCGGCACGGCCGGGAGCCCGCCTTCCCCCGGGCCACCTGTGAACTGCAGGGCTACGCGTACGACGCCAAGCGACGCGGCGCGCGGCTGGCCCGCGAGATCTGGGGCGACCCGCAGTACGCCCACCGGCTCGAACGGGAGGCGGCGGAGCTGAAGGAACGGTTCAACCGCGACTTCTGGCTGCCCGAGCAGGGCTACTACGCGTTCGCGCTGGACCCCGACGGCCGGCCGGTCGACGCGCTCACCTCCAACAACGGTCACCTGCTCTGGAGCGGGATCGCCGAGCCGGACCGGGCCGCGGAGGTGGCCGGACACCTGATGGGGCCGAAGATGTTCTCCGGGTGGGGGGTGCGCACCTTCGCCGACGGGCAGTTGCCGTACAACCCGGTCGGGTCGCACCTGGGCGGCGTCTGGCCGTCGGACAACGCGCTGATCGCGGCGGGCCTGCGCCGGTACGGGTGCGACGAGGAGGCGGCCCGGATCGTCGCCGGCATCTTCGACGTGGTGGAGACGCTCGGCGGGTCGGTGCCCGAGGTGATCGCCGGTTATCCCCGGAGCCAGACGAAGTACCCGGTCCAGTTGCCCGCCGGGGGGCGACCGCAGGCCTGGTCCTCCGGGGCCCTGCTGATGCTCATCGGCACCATGATGGGCCTGCGGCCGCTCGGGGAGAACCTGCTGGTGAACCCGGTGCTGCCGAGGGGCTACGGGCCAATCGAGCTGCTTGACATCCCCGGCCGGTGGGGGCGGACCGACTCCTACGGCCGGGAGCGCCCCGCTCACCCGCGCGGTCGCCGGCCCCGGGTGCGCTGACCGGCGTCACCGCTGCCCGGCTGCCGTCTCCTCCGGCTCGACGGTCCCGGTACGCGGAGCCGGCACCTCGTCACCGGCGACCGGGACCGGGTGGCGTGCGGTGCGCCGGGCCAGGCCCCGGTCGACGCCGACGAAGAGGAGGCCGAGCAGCCAGAAGGCGAACGCGAAGAGGAGCGAGCTGACCCCGACCCCGTCGTAGCCGAGCTGCCCCGCGTCGATGAACGGGTACGGGTAGCGGTGCACGATCAGCCCGCGCACCAGCGCGAACCCGAGGTACGCCAGCGGGAAGGCGAGCCACCAGGCCGCGTACCGGGGGCGCAGCCGGCCGCGCTGGTCGAACAGCGTCCAGTCCGACACCACGAGCAGCGGCACGATGGTGTGGAGGAACTGGTTGCCCAGCGCCTCGCCGAACGCGCGGTCCGGCTGGGTCATCGCGAACGGGCTCGCCGGGTTCGCCAGCACCAGGTGGTAGACGACCCCGGTGATGGTGATGTAGAGGGTCACCGCCCCCTTGAGGGCCGAGGGCGGCTCGGGCCGGTCCTGCCAGGCCCGCCAGGCGGCGTATCCGGCGAAGAGCCCCACCGCCACGTTGCTCTGGATGGTGAAGTACGGCAGCAGGCCGGTCACCGTGGCGGGACCGAGCGCGGTGAGCACGATCCCGGCCAGCACACTGATCACGATCGCCAGGCGGAAGGTGATCGCCACGCGTCGACGCCGCAGACTCATCGGGGCAAGCTATCAGCCGGGCCCGCGCCGGTCAGCGGGCGACGGCGCCGCAGGGGGCTGTTTCCGTACGGTGGCGTATGTTAACGTCCGTCCATACGCATCCGTATGGAAGGCGGTCCGCGATGGACACGCTGCACACCGATGCCCGTCCGGCCGATGACGACTGCACCGTGCGGTCGGAGTCGGCGCCTGGTGCTTCGTCCTGATCGGCGCTGCCCATCTCGCCGTCACGGTGACGTCCCGGCTGCGCCCCTCGCCCGAAGCGGAGCAGGCGGCGCTGCGGGCGATGCGAGCCGCTCCGGTCGACCTGCTCGGCACGGGACACGACATGGCGGCGCTGCACCAGGGGTTCAGTGCCACGATGGCGCTGCTCGCGATCGGGTACGGGCTGCTCAACCTCGCGGTCCGCCGGGTGGCGCCGGAGGCGTACCGCCGCGACCGGTCGTTGACCGCGATCAACGCGGCGGTGTCGGGCCTCGCCCTCGCCGTCGCGCTGGCCGCCTTCCCGCTTCCGCCGGTGCTGGTCCTCGGCGTCGCGTTCGCCGCCCAGCTGCGCGCCCTGGCCCTCACCCCACGAGCTGCGACATGAGGAC
>JBARAE010000678.1:0-3394 GCA_049791715.1 Micromonospora sp. | reverse complement strand
GTAGTCCTTGGCGTGCTGGTGCACCAGGTGCCGGGCGACCAGGAACGGCAGGAGCATGGCGGCCGGACCGCCGATGAGGATCAGGAGCAGATGGAACATGGGCCTGCCCTTCTAGGGAGGGTGGGCGACCGAGGCGGCGTTGCGAGCGCCTCAATCCGGTCGCCGTAGCACATTGCTACGTGTGGGCAAGACCACACTGCTCAACACGCTGCTCGGGCTGGTGCCGGCGACCGAGCGGATCGTGTTGGTCGAGGACGCCGCCGAGCTGCGTCCGGTGCACCCGCACGTGGTCGGGCTCCAGGCTCGTACGTCGAACGTGGAGGGCGCCGGCACGGTCGGGCTGAGCGACCTCGTCCGGCAGGCGCTGCGGATGCGTCCCGACCGACTCGTGGTGGGCGAGTGCCGGGGCGGCGAGGTGGTCGACCTGCTCGCCGCACTCAACACCGGCCACGACGGTGGAGCAGGGACTCTGCACGCCAATGCGCCTACCGACGTACCGGCCCGGCTGGAGGCCCTCGGGCTGCTCGGCGGTCTGCCCCGGGCGGCGTTGCACGCGCAGGTGGCCGCCGCGCTCCAGGTGCTGCTTCAGGTGCGTCGCGGTCCCCAGGGTCGGCTGCTGGAGTCGGTCAGCATGCTGCTGCCGGAAGGGCCGGACCGGCTGGTGACCGTCGTCCCCGCCTGGGTGCGCGGTCGCGGGCTCGGCCTCGCCGCCCGGGCGCTCGGGGCGCTGCTGCGGGAGCGGGACGTGGACGTACCCCCGATCCTCTGTACGCCGTGGCCCGGCTCGGCAGGCCCGTCGTGACCGGGGCGGCCTGGCCGGTGACGGCATTCCTGCTGGCGGCTGCGGCGGTGGTCGCCTGGCCGCTGCGGATCAGCCGGACCCGGCGCCGCATGGTTCTCCCACCGCCGTCCCAGCCCGTGCCGGACGCAGGTGCGGCGGTACGCCGCTGGCCGGCGCGGAGTGTGCCGAACCGCGGTGCGCAGGGCCGCCCGAATGGTGGCCGGCTACGACGGGTGCGGGTGCGACAGGCACCGGGCGGTCGGCACGGGGTTGCCCTCGGAGGTGTTGCCGGGCCGGTGCCCGCCCGGCCACCGGGCCGCCGTGACCCGGCCCGTCCGGTCGGCGCCGGACTCCCCGGGCCCACGTCAGCGGCAGCCGGGACTTGTCAACCCGGGCAGCCGGGGCGCATGGAAGGGGCTTTGCGCTGCGATCCCGCACCCGTCGGTCCGGCCGGTCCGCTTCTCGACTCGACTCCGGGCCGTGCGGAGGGTGCCCTCCCCCCTCTGAGATCGGCTCCGGGACCTGGTGGCCTGCTGACTCTCGGAGCGGTTCCGGATCGGGCGGCTGGTGCTCTCCATTCCGACCCCGGCGGCCTGGGCGAATTCAACTGATCGTCGCAACACCTTGGTCACGGAGGTTTGCGATGGGGCGCGGGAAGAAGCGGATCTGTGGGGTGCCGGCTGGTGCGCGTCGTCAGTGGGCGTCGGATCGGGCGTTGCGGCCGCCGATGCGTTCACCGGGACGGCCGGAGCCGTCTCGTGCGGTGCAGCGGGACTTCTGGCGGCGGATCGCGTCGGGAGTAACGACGGTGGAGGCTGCGGAGGCTGTGGGTGTGTCGTGGCCGGTCGGGTCCCGGTGGTTCCGTCACGCTGGCGGCATGCCGCCGATCAGTCTGGACGAGCCGACCGGCCGTTACCTGTCATTCGCCGAGCGCGAGGAGATCGCGTTGCTGGGCGCTCAGGGGGTCGGCGTGCGTGAGGTCGCCCGCAGGATCGGACGCGACCCGGGAACAATCTCGCGCGAGCTGCGCCGTAATGCGGCGACCAGGGGCGGTAAGCCGGTCTACCGGGCTGTGGTGGCGCAGTGGAAGGCGCAGCAGGCCGCGAAGCGTCCGAAGACCGCGAAACTCGTGAGCGATGGCAGGTTGCGTGAGTACGTGCAGGATCGGCTCGCCGGCAGGGTCCGGCGACCTGACGGCACGATCGTCACCGGGCCTGAGGTGCCCGCGTGGAAGGGGCTGAACAAGCCGGATCGGCAGGACCGCCGCTGGGCGACGGCGTGGAGTCCGGAGCAGATCTCGCACCGGCTGCGTGTCGACTTCCCCGATGATGAGTCGATGCGCATCAGCCACGAGGCGATCTACCAGTCGCTGTTCATTCAGGGGCGTGGAGCGCTCAAGCGTGAGCTGGTCGCGTGTCTGCGCACCGGCCGGGCGCTGCGGGTTCCCAGAGCGCGGTCCCAGAACAAGCCGCAAGGGCATGTCACTGCCGATGTCGTCCTGTCCGAGCGCCCCGCCGAAGCCGCGGACCGCGCGGTCCCCGGGCACTGGGAAGGGGATCTGATCATCGGGACGGGCCGTTCCGCGATCGGCACGCTCGTCGAGCGCTCCAGCCGCTCCACGCTCCTGGTGCATCTGCCTCGGTTGGAGGGCTGGGGCGAGAAACCACCCGTGAAGAACGGTCCCTCGCTCGGCGGCTACGGCGCCGTCGCGATGAACACCGCGCTTACGGTATCGATGACGAAGTTGCCCCAGCAACTGCGCAAGACCCTCACGTGGGACCGTGGGAAGGAACTCTCCGGTCATGCGCAGTTCGCCCTCGATACCGGCACGAAGGTGTTCTTCGCCGATCCGCACTCGCCCTGGCAGCGGCCGACGAACGAGAACACCAACGGGCTGCTGCGTCAGTACTTCCCGAAGGGCACCGACTTGTCGAGGTGGTCCGAAGAGGACCTCGAAGCCGTCGCCCTCGCGGTCAACAACCGGCCCCGCAAGAGCCTTGGCTGGAAGACCCCGGCCGAGGTCTTCGCCGAGCAGCTAAGCTCGCTAAAACAGCTCGGTGTTGCAACGACCGATTGAACTCGCCCTGTCCTCGGCCGTCGCGCACCTCCGCCCGGCGGAGCCGGTGGCATCACAGGCCGAGCGATGGCGGGCGCGGATCGAGGCGGGAACGCCTCGCCGGATGCTGTTGGTGGCCGCCGTGCTGGGCGGCGCGATCGGTGCGGGGCTGGCGGGCCGGGTGGCTGCGGTGGTCCTCGCCGCCTACACCGCTCTGGCGGTCCGGGCGTTCCTGCGCCGTCAGGCCGGTCGGCAGGCCGATCAGCGACGCCGGCACGGTCTGGACCAGCTCTGCGCGCTCGCCGCCGATCTACGGGCGGGGCTGCCGGTCACGGCGGCGGTGGGCGGGTGGGCCGGAGAGCTGGCTTCGCCGCCGATCGACGGCTCGGCGCCGCGTTCACCACGCCTTCCTTCCGCCGCACAGCATGGCGCCGTCCCGATCGACGGTCCGGCCAGGATTGCACAGCTCGCCCGGGCCGCGGTGCGGCTGGCGGACCGCACCGGCGCGCCCCTGGCGGAGCTGTTGGAGCGGATCGAGGCCGACGCCCGGGCTGCGG
>JBARAE010000677.1:0-3638 GCA_049791715.1 Micromonospora sp. | reverse complement strand
GTGGCGGTACGGGCGCCGGCCGGGCAGGCCGACCAGGTCCGGGCGGCGCTGACCGACCTGGCCGGGCGGGCAGCCGCCGACCCGCTCTTCGCGCCGGCCGAGGGGGACGGCCCGAAGATCAAGGTGTCCGCCGACCGGCGGGTGGCGGTGCTGGACGTGGCCACCCCGTACGCCAGCCGCACGGACGAGGCCGCCCGGTCGCTGCACGAGCTGCGCGACGACCTGGCGCCCGCCGCGCTGCGCGGCATCCCCGGCGTCGAGTACGCGGTCGGCGGCGGCGTCGCGGCCAGCGAGGACTACGCCCGGCACATCAAGGAGAAGCTGCCGATCGTGATGGCCTTCGTGCTGGCGCTGACCTTCCTGGTCATGGCCTGGACCTTCCGGTCGGTGGTGGTGGCGGCCACCTCGATCGTGCTCAACCTGCTGTCCGCCGGCGCCGCGTACGGCCTGCTGGTCCTGGTCTTCCAGGGTGACTGGGCGGAGGGACTGCTCGGCTTCACCTCGATCGGGGCGATCGTCTCCTGGCTGCCGCTCTTCCTGTTCGTGGTGCTCTTCGGGCTGTCCATGGACTATCACGTCTTCGTGGTGAGCCGGATCCGCGAGGGCATCCGGGCCGGCCTGTCGAACCGGGACGCGGTCGCGTACGGGATCAGCTCCTCGGCCGGCGTGGTGACCAGCGCGGCCATCGTCATGGTCGGCGTCTTCGCGATCTTCGCCTCGCTCAGCACGATCGACATGAAGCAGCTCGGCATCGGCCTGGCCGCGGCGATCCTGCTGGACGCCACGATCATCCGGGCGGTGGTGCTGCCGTCGCTGATGACCCTGCTCGGGGACCGGAACTGGTGGGCCCCCCGGTTCCTGCGGGCCCGGGCCGCGACCCCGCCCGCCGACCCGCCGACCCCGGCACCGGAGCTGGTGGGTGCCCGCTGACCTGCGCTAATCCGCCCCGAGGGGCCGACCCGCACCGGGTCGGCCCCTCGGCCACGTCTGATGGATCACGGCCTTGTCACCGACGGATTAGCCATCGGCGCGGCGGGGCATGGTGGCCGCCATGGACGAACAGCGCATGCCGGTGCGCGGCCTTCTGGCCGGTGCGCCGGACGAACCCGAAGCCCTCCGGAGCACCCGATGAGCACCGACGTGCAGACCGGCACCGTACGCACCAACGTCCCGGCCCGGCTGGACCGGCTGCCGTGGTCCCGCTGGCACTGGATGATCGTCATCGGCCTGGGCACGGTGTGGATCCTCGACGGCCTCGAGGTGACCATCGTCGGCAACCTCTCCGGCAAGCTGGCCGAGCCGGGCAGCGGCCTGAGCATCACCCAGAGTCAGGTCACCGGTCTCGCTGCCGCTCTCTACGTCGCCGGTGCCTGTACCGGTGCCCTCTTCTTCGGCTGGTTGACCGACCGGTTCGGTCGGAAGAAGCTGTTCATCCTGACCCTCGGCCTGTACCTGGTCGCCACCGCGCTGACCGCGCTCTCCTTCGACACCTGGTGGTTCTTCCTGTTCCGGTTCCTGACCGGTATGGGCATCGGTGGCGAGTACGCGGCGATCAACTCCGCGATCGACGAGCTGATCCCGGCGCGGCACCGCGGCCGGATCGACATCGTCATCAACGGCACCTTCTGGCTGGGCGCGGCGATCGGCGCGCTGGCGACGGTGCCGCTGCTCAACGGCCTGCCGACCAACCTCGGCTGGCGGGTGGCATTCGGCCTGGGCGCGGTGCTCGGTGTGGTGATCCTGCTGGTCCGCCGGCACGTCCCGGAGAGCCCACGCTGGTTGTTCATCCACGGCCGGGCCGAGGAGGCGAACAAGCTGGTCGACTCGGTCGAGGCGGAGGTCAAGCGGGAGACCGGCAAGGAGCTGGCCGAGGCCGACGACTACATCGAGATCCGGCAGCGCAAGAGCACGAACTTCGTGGAGATCGCCCGGACCCTCTTCGCCCGGTACCCGAAGCGCGCGGCCCTGGGTTTCTCGCTCTTCATCGGCCAGGCGTTCCTCTACAACGCGATCACCTTCGGCTTCGCCCAGATCCTGCAGACCTTCTTCAAGGTGCCGACCGGCAACACCGGCTACTACTTCGCGGTGATCGCGGTCGGCAACCTGCTCGGCCCACTGCTGCTGGGTCGGCTCTTCGACACGGTCGGCCGGGTGCCGATGATCGCCGGCTCGTACATCGGCTCCGGGGTGCTGCTGCTGGGCACGGCGTGGCTGTTCCACGCCGGCGTGCTGAACGCGGTGACCATGACCGCCTGCTGGTGCGTGGTGCTCTTCTTCGCCTCGGCGGGAGCCAGCGCGGCGTACCTGACGGTGAGCGAGATCTTCCCGATGGAGACCCGGGCGATGGCGATCGCGTTCTTCTACGCGCTCGGCACCGCCGCCGGCGGCATCACCGGCCCGCTGCTCTTCGCCAAGCTGGTCGGCACGAAGCAGGTCGGCGACACCGTGCTCGCCTTCGTGATCGGCGCGATCATCATGATCATCGGTGGGTTGGTCGAGCTGGTGCTCGGCGTCCGGGCCGAGGGAAAGTCGCTGGAGGAGCTGGCGACCCCGCTCAGCGCCGAGCACGCCCGCATCCCGTCCCCGCGCGGTGGGGCCGGCATGCCGGCTCCGGCCACCGGCGCCGCCTCCGGCTGACCGCAGACCGTCGCCGACGCCGTCCCCGCCGTCCCGGTGGGGGCGGCGTCCGCGCTTCCGGGTCCGCCGTCTGCTCCGTGTCCGCCGGGCCGCGTCGGCACCCGCGCCGGTCACGGCAGGGGGCAGGCCTCCCGCCAGGCGTCGAGGTCGCGGTCCTTGCGGATCGAGGAGAAGCCGTACCCGACGGTGGTGACGCAGAACTCCGGCGGGTCGCCGGTGTACTCCACGTGGAAGACCGGCTTGTCCGCGTCGGTGAAGGGCAGCAGCCGGTCGCACTCCCGCCGCCGGATGCACTCCTCGTTCACCGCGAAGTCGAAGTCCGGCGCCAGCGCGGCGACCTGTGGCACGTCGTTGACCAGGCCGGGGGAGAGGTCCAGCGAGCGGGCCAGCGCGGCCAGTTGCCGGTTGAACAGCAACTGGTCGTCGAACGTGAGCGGGAACCCGGACCGGTGCAGGTACCCGTCGGCGTCGCTGAGCGCCACCGCCCCGAAGCCCTTGCCCCGGCAGAGCCGGAACCGGTCGGCCAGCACCGGCTCGAGCGTGTCCCACTGCCGTACGTCCAGCCAGCGGCTCCCCGGCCGGCCCGGCACCGCGGCGCCGCGGGTGGTCGTCGGGAAACGCGACGCGTCAGGGTCGGTGGCCGCGTACGTCCCGACGCTGACCTGGCAGATCAGGCGCCGGTCCCGGGCCCGCAGCGCGGCGGTCTCGGTGGACGTGGTCCGCACCGCGTCGAGCAGGAACACGTCCGCGTCGACGGTGACGTCGAGCGGCCCGCTGAGCTGCCACTGCCACTGCCAGCGGCGGGCGTACTCGACGGGCCAGGGGGTGGGTGCGCCGGGCGGGGTGAGGTCGGTTCGACACCCGGCCGACGGGGCGAGCAGCACCAGCGCCACGATCACGGGCAGCGTCCGGCGCAGTCGGCGTCCGAGGACGCGTGCTGGCCGGACCCACCGCACGGGCCAGGCCGGCCGGATCCGCATCGGCAGCTCCCGGGTCGCGGG
>JBARAE010000676.1:0-3823 GCA_049791715.1 Micromonospora sp. | reverse complement strand
GCGAACGGCCGTAATCTCTGTGAGCGCGTGGAGTGAGCCGGGGTTGCGAGCCCCGCAGTCGCGAACGGCCGTAATCTTTGTGAGCGCGAGGAGTGAGCCGGGGTTGCGAGCCCCGCAGTCGCGACCGGCCGTAAATTTTGTGAGCGTGAGGTGAGCAAGGAGCGGGCTCGTCGCCGGGCGGCCCGCGAGGCCCAGTTGGAGCGGGAACGCGCCATCCGTCGCCGGCGGCTGGCCCGCCGGGAGCGCCGCCGGGCGGTGGTACGCCGGTTCACGCCCAAGCTGCGCCGTGGCCGCACCGGTCGGCTGGCCCGGCACACCCGCGGGGAGCGGGCCGCGATCGTGCTGCTGACCGGCGTGGCGCTGGTGGGGATCTGGATTTTCGTCGACGACCTGGCGCTGCGGCTGGCGTTGGTCGTCCTGTTGCTGCTGGTCCTGCCGGCGATCGTGGTGATCGCCCTGGACCGTCGTACCTGACTGCGAGGAGAAGAGCGTTGAGCCTCACCCTGTTGCCCGCCGTGGACGTCGCCGACGGCCAGGCCGTCCGGCTCGTGCAGGGCGCCGCCGGCAGCGAGACCGCGTACGGCGACCCGGTGGAGGCCGCGCTGGCCTGGCAACGGGACGGCGCGGAGTGGATCCACCTGGTCGACCTGGACGCCGCCTTCGGGCGGGGCACCAACGCGCACCTGCTGGCCGAGGTGGTCCGGCAGTTGGATGTGAAGGTCGAGCTCTCCGGCGGGATCCGGGACGACGAGTCGCTGCAGGCGGCGCTCGGTACCGGGGCGGCCCGGGTCAACATCGGCACCGCGGCGCTGGAGAACCCGGAGTGGTGCGACCGGGTCTGCGGCGAGTACGGCGACCGGGTGGCGATCGGGCTGGACGTGCGGGGCCGTACCCTCTCCGCCCGGGGCTGGACCCGCGACGGCGGTGACCTGTACGAGGTGCTGGAGCGGCTGAACAAGGCCGGCGCCTCCCGGTACGTCGTCACGGACATCACCAAGGACGGCACGATGCGGGGCCCGAACCTGGATCTGCTCCGCGAGGTCTGCTCCCGCACCGACTCGCCGGTGATCGCCTCCGGTGGCGTCTCGACGCTGGACGACCTGCGGGCGTTGGCCAGCCTCGAACCGGTCGGGGTGGAGGGCGTGATCGCGGGCAAGGCGCTGTACGCGGGGGCGTTCACCGTGGCGGAGGCGCTGGAGACGCTGCGGGCCGCGGCGTGACCGCTGGGGACAGCGGTGTGACCCGACTGGGCTCGGGCGGCCCGTGGGAGGTGCTCTACGGCTACTCGCGCGTGGTCCGGGCCGGTGACCTGGCCTGGACGGCCGGCTGCACGTCAACGGTCGACGGCCAGGTGGTGCACGTCGGCGACGCGGCGGCGCAGACCGCGCAGGCGTTGCGGATCGGCCTCGACGCGCTGGCCGAGGTGGGTGCGCAGCCGTCGGACGTGGTCCGCACCCGCATGTACGTCACCGATCGGATCTACGCCGACGAGGTGGGCCGGGCGCACAACGCCGTTTTCGGCGCGGTCCGGCCGGCGGCGACGATGGTGGTGGTGGCCGGGCTGCTGGACCCGGAGCACCTGGTCGAGGTGGAGCTGGAGGCGTACCTCGGCGAGCGGTGACTTCGTCGTCCCCGCCCGGCGGCGGGTGGGGGCGGCCACACCGCACCCAGACCGGTTGTGCACAACTTAATCGTGGGCTACGGTTCTCTGGTGACCGATGATCTGGTGCTGCGGCGGCAGGTGTGCTTCGCCCTCTACGCGGCGTCGCGTGCTCTCACCGACGTCTACCGGCCCATCCTCGACGAGCACGGGCTGACCTACCCGCAGTACCTGGTGCTGCTCGTGCTCTGGGAGCGCGGCGAGGACGCCCCCACGGTCTCCGAGCTCGGCGCCCGGCTCCGGCTGGACTCCGGCACGCTCTCCCCACTGCTCAAGCGGCTGGAGGCGGCGGGCCTCGTGGTCCGGACCCGCTCCGCCCGCGACGAGCGCCGGGTGGAGGTGGGGCTCACCGCGCAGGGCCGCGCCCTGCGGGAGCGGATGGACGAGGTGCCGCGCCAGGTCGCCCGGGCCACCGGCCTCACCGAGGCCGAGCTGATCGGCCTGCGCGACACCCTCACCCGGGTCACCGAGACGATCCACCGACAGAAGGAGCAGTGACCACCATGCAGGTGCTCTACACCGCGTCCGCCCAGGCGACCGGGGACGGTCGGGACGGGCACGTCCGCACCTCGGACGGCACCCTCGACCTGGACCTGGCGATCCCGAAGGAGATGGGCGGCGCCGGCGGCGCGGCCAATCCGGAGCAGCTCTTCGCGGCCGGCTACGCGGCCTGCTTCCACTCCGCGCTACGGCTGGTCGCCCGCCGGGCGAAGGCGGACGTCGCCGGCTCGGTGGTCGACGCCGAGGTGGGCATCGGCCCGAACGGCAGCGGCGGCTTCGGCCTGACCGCCGCCCTCGTGGTGGACCTGCCCGCCGTCGAGCGGGCCGCCGCGCAGCAGCTCGTCGAGGCCGCCCACCAGGTCTGCCCGTACTCGAACGCGACCCGTGGCAACATCGAGGTCGTCCTCACCGTCCGCGAGGCCGCGTCGGCCTGAGCACCCGTCCCGGCCCGCTTCCCTCGCGTACGAAAGGACGAACTGCGATGAGCACCAACCGTGAGATCCACCTGGCCTCCCGCCCCCAGGGCTGGCCCGTGGCCGACAACTTCCGTCTCGTCACCACCGAGGTGCCCACCCCGGGCCCGGGCCAGATCGTGGTCCGTAACCAGTTCATGTCGGTCGACCCGTACATGCGGGGCCGGATGAACGACGTCAAGTCGTACGTGCCGCCGTTCCAGCTCGACGCCCCCCTCGACGGCGGTGCCATCGGCGAGGTGGTGGCCAGCGAGGCCGAGGGGCTCAAGCCCGGTGACACCGTCCTGCACGGCCTGGGTTGGCGGGAGTACGCGCTGCTCGATGCCAAGGCGGCCCGCAAGGTCGACCCGAGCCTGGCGCCGGTGAGCGCGTACCTCGGCGTGCTCGGCATGACCGGCCTGACCGCGTACGCCGGTCTGCTCGACGTGGCCGCCATGAAGCCCGGCGACGCCGTCTTCGTCTCCGGCGCGGCCGGCGCGGTGGGCAGCATGGTCGGCCAGATCGCCAAGCTCCGGGGCGCCTCCCGGGTGATCGGCAGCGCCGGCTCGGCCGCCAAGGTCGAGCGGCTCACGGCGCTCGGCTTCGACGCCGCGTTCGACTACCACGACGGCCCGGTGCGCGACTCGCTGAAGGCCGCCGCGCCGGACGGCATCGACGTGTACTTCGACAACGTCGGCTCCGAGCACCTGGAGGCCGCGATCTCGGCGTTGAACCTGCACGGCCGGGTCGCCATCTGCGGCATGATCGCCCAGTACAACGCCAGCGAGCCGCCGGCCGCCCCGCGCAACCTGGCGCTGGTCATCGGCAAGCGGCTCACCCTGCGCGGCTTCCTCGTCAACGACCACGGCCACCTGCGCGACCAGTTCGTCCAGGAGATGTCCGGCTGGCTGCGCGACGGGAAGATCTCGTACGACGAGACCGTCGTCGACGGCATCGAGAACGCCCCGGAGGCGTTCCTCGGCGTGCTGCGCGGCGAGAACCTGGGCAAGATGCTCGTCCGGGTGTGACCCGGAACTCGTTCACGGCGGTCGGCCCGGTCCGGGTCGGCCGCCGTGCCGTGCGCGTTGGATAGGCTCGCGACATGACGGTGGCGGTACGGGTGATCCCGTGTCTGGACGTGGACGCCGGGCGGGTGGTCAAGGGGGTCAACTTCCTCGACCTGCGCGACGCCGGCGACCCGGTGGAGCTC
>JBARAE010000675.1:0-2284 GCA_049791715.1 Micromonospora sp. | reverse complement strand
CCGCAGCACGCGCCGCGCCGGTGGCCGCTGCGCCGGTTCGACCTGCTGGTGGTCGCCGGCTACCTCGCCCTGGCCGTCCTGCTCACGGTCGACCAGTGGCGGCGCCCCGAGCGACTGTTCCACCAGGCCGGTGACCAGATCCTCTTCGAGTGGATGCTGGCCCGGGCCGCCCGGGCGGTGACCGGCGCGGAGAACCCGCTGCACAGCACGGCGCTGAACGCCCCGGACGGGGTGAACCTGATGGCGAACACCTCGGTGCTCGGGCTCGGCGTGCCGCTGACCCCGGTGACCCTGCTGTTCGGCTCCCAGGTGAGCTTCCTGGTGGCGGTGGTCTGCTGCCTCGCCGGCACCGCCACCGCCTGGTACGCCCTGCTCGCCCGCCGGCTGGTCCGCTCCCGGGGCGCCGCGGCGGTCGGCGGGCTCTTCTGCGGCTTCGCCCCCGGCATGGTGTCGCAGGCCGGGGCGCACCTGCACATGGCCGCCCAGTTCCTCGTGCCGGTGATCCTCGGGCTGGTGTTCCGGCCCGGCACCGACCGGGTCCGGCGGCACGGCGTGCTGCTCGGGCTGGCCGTGGCGTACCAGGTCTTCCTCGGCGAGGAGGTGCTGGTCTTCCTCGCCCTCGCCGCCGGAGTGTTCGCCGGGGCGTACGCGCTGGTCGACCGGGCGAGCGCCCGTCGGCTGGCCCCCGCGGTGCTCGGTCGGCTGGGCGTCGGCGCGCTGGTGGCGGGGGTGCTGCTGGCGTACCCGCTCTGGTTCCAGTTCGCCGGGCCCGGCCACTACCAGGGGATGCCCTTCTTCGCGCAGGGCTTCCGGCTCGACGCGGCCTCGTTCACCACCGCCGCCCGGCAGACCGTGGCCGGGGACGACCGCCTGCCCGGGCTGCTGTCGCCGAACCCGACCGAGGAGAACTCCTTCTTCGGGCCGGCGCTGCCGCTGCTCGCCGTGCTGGTCGTGGTACGGCTGTGGCGGCGGCCCCTGGTCCGCGCGCTGGCTGTCTGCGGGCTGTTGTTCGCCCTGCTGTCCCTCGGCACCACCATCGTGGTGGACCGTCACGATACCGGGCTGCCCGGGCCGTACCGGTTGCTCACCCAGGTGCCGCTGCTCGACCTGGTGGTACCGGCCCGGTTCGCGCTGGTCTGCGTACCGGTGCTGGCGGTGCTGCTGGCGCTCGCGCTGGACCGGCTGCACGGCCGGCCCGTCGGGCGGGCGGCACGGCTGGTGTGGAGCGGTGCGGTGGTAGCCGCGCTGCTCCCGCTCACCCCGACGCCGATCCGTACGGTGCCGGTCGTGCCGGTGCCCGCCTTCGTCGCCGACGGCGGCTGGCGGGCGTACGTGCCGCCGGGGCGGACGCTGGTGCCGGTGCCCCCGGTCACCGGGGCCGGGGTCAGCCCGGGCACATTCTGGTCGGCGCGAACCGGGCTGGGCTTCGACGCGCCGGGCGGCTACTTCATCGGCCCCCGCGGCGCCGACGACCCGACCGCGCACTGGGGCGCACCGGACCGCCCCACCTCGCTGCTGCTGGGCCTGGCCGCCGAGACCGGTCGGGTGCCCCTGGTCACGGATGCGGACCGCCGTCAGGCGGTCGAGGACCTGCGCCAGTGGCGGGCGGCGGTGCTGGTGCAGGCCGCCTCGGCACCGGACGACCCGGTGCGGGCCACCGTGGACGCGCTCCTCGGCCCCGGCCGCGACGTGGACGGCGCGCACATCTGGGACGTCCGCCCGCTGGTCGGCTGAGCTCGGGCGGTCCGGGTTAGGAGGGGCCCCTCCTCTACCGGAGGCGTTAAGAAGAGGCCCTTCCTTACACCGAACCGCGCACGTCCCACAGCCAGACGTCGTCGACCCGCCGGGGCGGGCCGAGCAGGGCGGTCATCAGCTCCCGCAGGACGTCCTCCCGGGGGTTCGCCCCGAGCACCACCACCGAGGCCCGCCAGAAGCGCAGGTCCTCGACGGCCTGCCGGCGGTTCTCCTCGGTGATCGGCGGCACCGTGCCGGCGTCCATGGTCGAGTAGATCAGGGTGCTGGTGGGGCGGTTCGGGGCCCCGAACATGCCCTGCTCCTCCGGCCCGGGGCCGATGAAGTAGCCGCCGGGGATGGGGAACTCCTGCCGGGTCAGCGCGCTCCAGCGCAGCGTCGGCAGGCCGTGCACGTTGCTCGGGATGGGCACCGGCACGAGCGTCCGGCCGGCCGGCACGTACGGGCGCCATTCGCCGGCGGTGATGAAGTGCGGCGGGGGGTCGACGTGCTGGGCGGGCAGCGGCCGGGGCAGCAGCGGCAGCAGCGCGAG
>JBARAE010000674.1:0-1757 GCA_049791715.1 Micromonospora sp. | reverse complement strand
GGTCTCGGTGGTGCCCTCCGGTCGGGTGGTGGCGCGCGGTGGCGCGGACCACGGCGACTCGCCGCTCGTGCGGCGGGGCAGGGGTTCGGTGGCGTTCGCCTCGGGATAGCCCAGGTTGAGTGGGGTGGTGTCCCGCTCGGTCGTCGTGCCGGACGTCGGCCAGTCGCTGAGCGAGGAGGTGTTCTCGATCGGCTTGTCGGCCGAGGTCAGCTCCGCCTCGGCCGCCGGCTTCTCCGGCCAGCGTCGCCACCGCTGACCGCTGAAAACGGCCATCAGCAGCAGTACGCCGATCAGGAACAGCGTGCCGTTCTGTACCGGCTGGCGCAGCGGCAGGGGGTCGTCGAACGCCTTCCAGTTCTCGGGAATGCGGTCGAGAACGGTGAACGGCGCGACGAACATCCCGACGTACGGGGTGATCAGCAGCAGCCCGGCGACGAGCGGACCGAGCGGCGAGAAACGCAGCGTGCCGAGCAGGCCGAGCAGGACGCCGGCGACGCCGAGATAGACGGCCGGTTCGATCAGGTTGGGCGTGGTGGCCGAATGGATCTCCACCCAGCGGTTCACGGTCTTGCCAGACCCGTCCTGACCGAGGGTGACGAGCACCCAGGTGACCGGCGCCACCACCAACCCGGCGAGGAAGCTCCAGAGATGTCGCATCCGCGCACCGTACCGTTTTCGGCATGACAGATCACCCCTCCACCGCCCCCGTGGGAAAGCCGACCTCGTACTCCCGGGTCACGCTCAGCCGGATCATGACGGCAGTCGATGTCAATCTGTACGGGACCGTGCACGGTGGGGTACTGATGAAGTTCGTCGACGACGTGGCCGGGGCGGCCGCGGCCCGGCACAGCGGCGGTACGGCGGTCACCGCGTCGATCGACGAGATCGTCTTCTCCGAGCCCGTCCGGGTCGGCGACCTGGTGCACGCGCACGCCCAGGTGAACTGGACCGGCAAGACCTCGATGGAGGTCGGGGTGAAGGTGGTCGCCGAGCGCTGGGACTCGGCCGAGGACGAGCCGGTCCGGGTGGCCACCGCGTACCTGGTCTTCGTGGGTGTCGACGTGGGCGGCGCGCCGCGGGCGGTCCGGCCGGTGCTGCCCGAGACCCCGGAGGACGAGCGCCGGTACCGGGAGGCGGAGATCCGCCGCGCCCACCGGTTGGCTCGGCGCCGGGCGATCCAGGCGCACCGGGCCGGCTGAGGCAGGCCCACATAACCGCAGGGTGCGGCGTGTGGGCCGGCCACGCCCCTTCACCGGCACCCGGTGCGGAGAATGGCCATGCGGGGTAGGGCAAGATGGCGCCACGGCCCATGCACAGTGTCGTGACGGGGCCTCAGGGAGGGTGGAGCAGTGGGTGACGTGCTGTGGACGCCGCCGGCAGACGTGCGTGAGCGGTCCCGGATCGGCGACTACCTGCGCTGGCTGGCCGAGCACCGGGGGCTGGAGTTCGCCGACTACGACGCGCTGTGGCGCTGGTCGGTCACGGACCTCGACGGGTTCTGGCGGTCGATCTGGGACTACTTCGAGGTGGTGGCGCACACGCCGCCGACCGCCACGCTCACCGGCCGGACGATGCCCGGTACGCGCTGGTTCCCCGGCGCCACACTCAACTACGCGGAGAACGTGCTGCGGATGCCGGGCCGGGGCGACGACGACCCGGTGGTGATCGCGCACGGGCAGACCCGGGCGCCGGCCACGCTGACCGCCGGGCAGCTGCGCGAGCAGGTCCGCCGGGTGGCGGCCGGGCTGCGCCGGCTC
>JBARAE010000673.1:0-7588 GCA_049791715.1 Micromonospora sp. | reverse complement strand
AGGTAGCCGCGGACCACCGCGACCGGCACCTGGTCGCACTTGCCCTTGATCAGCTCACCGGCGCCGGCCAGCTCGTCCACCACGGCCATCTGGGTCAGCTGCAGCTCGTTGCCGTACGGGTCGATCTCGCCGCGGTGGTCGCGGATGGCCGGCATGCCGGCCACGCCGAGCGCGACGTCGGTGAGCCCGTTGCGCCAGGGCCGGCCCATGGTGTCACTGATGATGACGGCGAGGTCGAGGTCGTAGCGCTCCCGGAGCGCCGCGCGCAGCGCCCGGGCGGACGCGTCCGGGTCCTGGGGAAGCAGGACCAGGCGGGTCTTGTCGACGTTCGAGGCGTCGATCCCCGCGGAGGCCATCACGAACCCGTGGTGGGTCTGCACGATCCGGGTCGCACCGCGCGCGGCCACCACCCGGGCCGTCTCGGCGGCGAGCACCTCGTCCCGCGCGGCCAGCCGATCCGGCCCGTCCGCCGGTACGTCGACCAGGCGGCCCTCCGCCTTGGACACGATCTTGCTGGTCACCACCAGCACGTCGCCGTCGCGCAGCCACGGCGCGGCGGTCGCGATCATCGCCGCCAGGTCGTCGCCCTCGGTCACGTCGCCGATGCCGAGCACCGGCAGGATCTCCAGCCTCACACCAGCTCCAATGCGGCCCGGACCATCGCCGTCGTCGCCGCCTCGTCGGTCATTCGCAGCGGTGCCGTCCGCACCGTCACCTCCCGCACCAGTGTGCCCTCGTCCTCCGGCGCCACCAGCCAGCCGTCGAGCAGCCCACCGGACGACCGTCCGCCGTAGAGCCCGCCGACCCCGGCCGCGCTGCACTCCACGCCGAGCACCGCCAGGCAGCGGTCCGCCATGCCGCGGACCGGGGCGCCACCGATGATCGGCGACACGCCGACCACCGGGGCCCGCCCGTCGGCGACCGCGTCGCGCAGCCCCGGCACGGCCAGGATCGGGGCGATGCTCACCACCGGATTGCTCGGGGCGATCAGCACCACGTCGGCGGAAGCGATCGCGTCCAGTACCCCGGGTGCCGGCTTGGCGGCCTCGGCGCCGACGAAGACGAACCGGTGGGTGGGGATGTCGGCGCGGTACCGGACCCACCACTCCTGGAAGTGGATCGCCCGCTGCCCCTGCTCACCGTCGACGACCACGTGGGTCTCCAGGCGATCGTCGGTGGCCGGCAGCAGGGTCAGGCCCGGCTCCCACCGGGTGGCGAGCGCCTGCGTCACCGCGGAGAGCGGGTAGCCGGCGCTCAGCATCGTCGTGCGGACCAGGTGGGTCGCGATGTCCTTGTCGCCCAGACCGAACCAGGTGGGCTCGGCGCCGTACGCGGCCAGCTCCGACTTGACCGTCCAGGTCTCACCCACCCGGCCCCAGCCGCGCTCCGGGTCGGCACCACCGCCCAACGTGTACATCACGCTGTCCAGGTCGGGGCAGACCTTCAGCCCGTGCAGCAGCAGATCGTCGCCGACGTTGACCACGGCGGTCACCTCGGCCCCCACCTCCCGGGCGTACGCCCGGACGCCGAGCAGGAACCGGGCGCCCCCGATCCCGCCGGTCAGAACCACGATGCGCATGAGGCCCATCCTTCCGCACGCGCCGGCGCCCGTCGGCCGGTGGACGGGAAGCTGTGACCATCTATTTCCGCCACATCCTTGACAATCCGGTCCCAGGAGGTGCGCGATGACCGAAGACCTACCCGTCGCCTGCCAAAGTGGCGATGGAGTCAGAGACGATGACGCCATAGCTGGGTGTGTCCCACCAGTAGGGCAGAGGGGTTGGTGACCACGCCGGGTCCGGCTGGAAGTCGCACCAGGTGCGATCGAATGGAAAGTGGCCGCCCTCGGCGCAGGCAATGAGGCGTTGACCCTCCGCGCGGATCTGTGCGGCATTGGCTGCATCCCAGAAGAGGGGGTCGCCGGTCTGGCCGGCGAACTCGTCTTCGTCCTTCCATGACCAACTGCGGTCGGGGGCGACGAGTACGTCGAGGGCATGGTCCTGCACGTCCACACCACCGGCCCAGCGGTGGATGGGGGCTTCCAGGTTGACGTACCAGCCGACGAAGCCGCTGCCGGCCCATGACCACCAGATGGAGTGAGCAGCACCCGGCGGCATCAACATCAGGGTTCGGAATGGCTGCCAGGAGCCAGGCTGAAGCAGGGTTGGCATAGTCAACTCATGCCGGATGGGCAGGCGGCGGGTCGGCGTGCCGTCCAGAGCCGCGCGGTGCATGGTGGCTGATCCGCGGTCCACCCAGAGCACTAGCCCATGCTCATCGTCGGAGACTACTCGGCCGCACTGGACCGCACCGATACGACCGTCCGGATGCATGCCGCGTCGCACGATCGCCTGTCCATACCGGTACCGCACCTTCCGAAGGGTAGCCAGCCGATCGTGCCAAGCGTGAGGTGGCACAAGCTGTCGAATTTCTCGCTACATCTGTCTATGGTTGCCTGTTGTGCATGGCGTCTGTCGAATCGGTGAGTTTGCGACTGGGTTGTGTCGTCCCCGCCGCCCGAACCGGTGAGCTCTGTCGGCGTTCGTGGGCGCCTTCTCGTATGGGCTGGACAGGCTCCGCCCCTTGAAAAAAACTTCGGAAGAACCGACCTGATCGGGGCTGGTCACCGGTGAAGGTCACCCGCATCGCTTACTCGACTGGCTTGAACGTGGGCAAGTACGGGGCGTTGCGAGAGCAGGCACGCCGCTTGGGCCGGGTACGTAGTGAGGTCTGGCAGCGGTACGGCTCGATCGCCGGGGTCGGGCTGACGGATCGGCAGGTGCGGGACCGTTGGTTGGCCGACGGCACATACATGCGGTTCGGTGTGCTGGCGAATGCCTGGAAGGAAACCGTCCGCGACGCCATGGCCGACCTCTCAGCGAACCTGGCAGCGGCGAAGGTAGAGGTCCGGCGGGCAATCCATCGGCACACCAGTGATCCGGTGGAGCGCACGCGCATGCTGCACGCGCTAAAGGCGGATCGGTGGGCTGGCGATCCGTTCCTGTCTCGGCAAATGCGTAAACAGTGGAAGCGAGGCCGCAACCGCACGCATGATCAAATAGTTGTGCGCGCCGACAGTTACAACACCGACGTCGATGGGCGAGGCCGGTTGTGGCTGTCGGTCCCCGGTCTGCAACGCCGCCGGATGGTCAAGATCCCGCTGTCCACGGCCGTGGCCCCGAAGGGCACGCTGCGGCTGATCCTTCGCGGTGGTCGGGTCGAGGTGCACTCAGATCGACGCGTCAGAGATGCGGTCGTCGCGGCGCCCGTGCGGCGACCGGACCGTCGGTGTGGACAAGGGTTACACCGAGGCCCTGGCCGACTCTGACGGCGACCGCCACGGCTGCGGCCTAGGTGAGTTGCTGACGGCGGAGTCGGACCGGTTGAAGGAGCGCAACCGGCGGCGGGCGAGGCTGCGCTCGATCGCGAACACCGCCGCCCTGCACGGGGACCACGCGAAAGCGCGTCGGATCAGGGCCAACAACCTCGGGACGGTGAAGCGGGATCGGAAGGCCGCCCGGCACCGAGCGCGGGTGCGTACGGAGATCTTCACTGCCGTGCATCGGGTTGTCGACTAGGCCGCCACCGTGGTCGCCGAAGACCTCACCAGACGCTTCGCCGTGCGCAAGACGCTCGGCAAGAACGTGAATCGGCGTCTCGCCGGGTGGACCAAAGGGGCCACCGCCGAGGCGCTGGCCAGCGTGTCGGAGCGCAGAGGTTCTGTGCTCGTACACGTCAACGCCGCCTACACCTCACAAACCTGTCACCGCTGCGCTGGCTTGGGTCGCCGTAGTGGGGACCGGTTTCACTGCACTCGGTGCAGGGTGGTGTGGCAGGCCGACGTGAACGCCGCGATCAACATCCTGCAGCGAGCCGGCGATCCCGACATCGCCCTGCACACCCCGCACCAAACGGTGAAGCAGATCCTGCAGGACAGGACCGATCGCCACCGGACCAGACTGCCGGTCCAGGACTCCAGCCCGGCCACCGCCGAGCGGAGAGCGAAACATCCGAACCGCTCATGAACGAGCAACCAGTAGGAAGCAGACTAGGCTCACGTGGGCAACTGTCCGTTTTCGTCCCCGAGGGGGAGCTCGTGACCAGCCCCGCCGAGCCCGCGTCCACCGACGCGTCGCAGGCCAGCCAGCTCACCAAGCCACTGCGCGAACTGGCCGCGCTCGTCCTGCTCGGCGCGAACGCCGTGCTCCTCTTCGTCGGGCTGATCCGGCTGCTGGTGCCGGTGGACGGGTACGGCTCGTTCACCAGCCGGGCGGGGAGCACCTTCTTCGTCTTCGTCGGGCTCGAGTCGGCGGTACTGCCGGTGCTGGCGGTCCTGCTCGCCACCCACGTGCAGCCGGTGCTGCCGAAAGCGAAGCTGATCACCCAGGTCGCCCTCGGGGAGTACGCCGCCGGCGCGTTCTTCGGCGCGCTGAGCCTCCTGATCTGGCTGGTCGGCCGGCTCGCCGACGCCGAGGTGCCCGACGCCCTGCTCGGCCTGCTGACCCGGCTCGCCTGGCTGGCGATCTTCGGGGTTGCCGCCTTCGTCGTTTTCAAGGTCTGGCGGACGCTCTACCGCACCCCGAAGGCCAAGCCGCAGCCCGGCGTCTACGGCGAGGCTCAGCCCGGCTGGCCCCAGCAGCAGGGTGGCTACCCGGGTCAGCCCGGCGGCTACCCGTCCGCCGGTCAGGGCGGGTACGGGCCCGGCCAGCCCGGCGGCTACCCGGCCCCGAACCAGGCCGGCGGCTACCCGCAGGCCGGGGGCTACCCGCCGCCCGGTCAGTACGGCCAGCCGAACCCGTCCGCGCCGCCGTTCAACACCGCCCCGCCGCACGGCAACGCGCCGGAGTCCGCCCCGCCGTTCGGCCACCCGCACTCGGCGCCCCCGTTCGGCCAGCCGCCCTCGGCCGACCCGACGCGGCCCATCCCCCGCCAGACGGAGGACTACCCCGAGTACGGGTCGTACGGGGGCGACCGGACCCAGCGCTACCCGCGCGACGACCGGCAGTACCCGCGCTGACGGGGCATCCGACGGCGTACGAAAGAGTGGCTTCCCCCACCGGGGAGGTCACTCTTTCGTACTGCGGAGGTTTCACCGGGCGGCAGTGCGCCGGGGCCGGGGTGGGGCAGGCATAGTCTGGGCGGATGGTTGATCGCACCGAGCCCCTCCCGACCACGGCGAGTGTGCGGCGGGCGCTGCGTCGCGCGGCGACCGGCCGGGCGCTGGACGTCGACGAGGCCGGCGCGCTGCTCAGCGCGCGGGGCGACGCCCTGGCCGAGCTGCTCCGGATCGCCGGCGAGATCCGCGACGCGGGCCTGCGCGAGGCGGGCCGCCCCGGGGTGGTCACCTTCTCCAAGAAGGTTTTCATCCCGTTGACCCGGCTCTGCCGGGACCGCTGCCACTACTGCACCTTCGCCACCGTGCCGCACCGGCTCCCGGCGGCCTTCCTCGACCGGGACGAGGTGCTGGCGATCGCCCGGGAGGGCGCGGCGCAGGGCTGCAAGGAGGCGCTGTTCACCCTCGGTGACCGGCCGGAGGAGCGGTGGCCGGCTGCCCGGCAGTGGCTGGACGAGCGCGGCTACGACTCCACGCTGGACTACCTGCGCGCCTGCGCGGTGGCCGTGCTGGAGGAGACCGGCCTGCTGCCGCACCTCAATCCGGGTGTCCTGTCCTGGTCGGAGCTGCACCGGCTCAAGCCGGTCGCGCCCAGCATGGGGATGATGCTGGAGACCACGGCGACCCGGCTCTGGTCGGAGCCGGGCGGCCCGCACTACGGCTCGCCGGACAAGGAACCCGCCGTCCGGCTGCGGGTGCTGGAGGACGCCGGCCGGGTGGGGGTGCCGTTCACCACCGGCATCCTGATCGGCATCGGCGAGACCCGGACGGAGCGGGTGGACGCGCTCTTCGCGATCCGGCGGGCCCAGCGGGAGTACGGCCACCTCCAGGAGGTGATCGTGCAGAACTTCCGCGCGAAGCCTGATACCGCGATGCGCGGCATGCCCGACGCCGAGCTGCACGACCTGGCGGCGACGGTGGCGGTGGCCCGGGTGCTGCTCGGTCCGAAGGCCCGCATCCAGGCCCCGCCGAACCTCATCGAGGGCGAGTACGACCTGCTGCTGCGCGCCGGCATCGACGACTGGGGCGGTGTCTCGCCGCTGACGCCGGACCACGTCAACCCGGAGCGTCCGTGGCCGCAGCTCGACGAGCTGGCCCGGCACACCGCCCAGGCCGGTTTCACCCTGCGCGAGCGGCTCACCATCTACCCCGAGTACGTCCGGGCCGGTGACCCGTGGCTCGACCCGCGTCTGCTGCCGCACGTCACCGCTCTCGCGGACCCGGAGACCGGGCTCGCGGTCGAGGCGGCCCGCCCGGTGGGGCGACCCTGGCAGGAGCCGGAGGAGGTCTTCGGCGGGCGTACCGACCTGCACGTCACCATCGACACCACGGGTCGTACCGAGGACCGGCGGGGCGACTTCGACAGCGTCTACGGAGACTGGTCGGAGGTGGCCGGCAAGGTCACCGCCGGCGCCGCAAAGCTCGGTGGCGGCGACCTGACGGCCGGGTTGCGGCTGGCGGCCGAGGACCCCGCGGCCCTGCTGGAGCCTCGGCACACCGACGCCGCGCTGGCCCTCTTCGGCGCGGACGGGCCGGCCCTGGACGAGCTCTGCCGGATCGCCGACGAGGTGCGGCGGGACGTGGTCGGCGACGACGTGACCTACGTGGTCAACCGCAACATCAACTTCAGCAACGTCTGCTACGTCGGCTGCCGGTTCTGCGCCTTCGCCCAGCGGGAGTCCGACGCGGACGCGTTCCGGCTGTCCCTGGAGCAGGTCGCCGACCGCGCCGAGGAAGCGTGGTCGGCGGGTGCCAGCGAGGTCTGCCTGCAGGGCGGGATCGACCCGAAGCTGCCGGTGACCGGCTACGCCGATCTGGTCCGCGCGATCAAGACCCGCGTGCCGGGGATGCACGTGCACGCCTTTTCGCCGATGGAGATCGTCACCGCCGCGGCGAAGGCCGGCGTGCCGGTGAAGGAGTGGCTGCTCCAGCTCCGCGAGGCCGGGCTGGACACCATCCCGGGGACCGCGGCGGAGATCCTTGACGACGACGTGCGGTGGGTGCTCACCAAGGGCAAGCTCCCGGCCGCCGCCTGGGTCGAGGTGGTCAGCACGGCCCACGAGCTGGGGATCCTGTCCAGCTCCACGATGATGTACGGCCACGTCGACCACCCGGGTCAGTGGCTGGCGCACTTCCGGGTGCTGGCCGGCGTGCAGGACCGTACCGGGGGTTTCACCGAGTTCGTGGCGCTGCCGTTCGTGCACACCAACGCCCCGATCTACCTGGCCGGGATCGCCCGGCCGGGCCCGACCTGGCGGGAGAACCGGGCGGTGCACGCGATGGCCCGGCTGCTGCTGCACGGCCGGATCGACAACATCCAGTGCTCCTGGGTCAAGCTGGGCGACGAGGGCACCGTGGCGATGCTCCGGGGCGGCTGCAACGACCTGGGCGGCACCCTGATGGAGGAGACCATCTCCCGGATGGCCGGGGCGGGCAACGGCTCCGCGCGTAGCGAGGAGCAGCTGCGGGCGATCG
>JBARAE010000672.1:0-3346 GCA_049791715.1 Micromonospora sp. | reverse complement strand
CGTCCCGGGCGCTGACCTCGGCGCTGCGCGCCGCCGCCTCCGAGGCGGCCCGGGCGGTGAAGGCGGCCTCGATCTGGGTGAGCATCGCGTTCAGTGCCCGGGAGAGCCGGCCCAGCTCGGAGGTGGGGCAGGGCCGCCCCTCCTCCGGGTCGGGCACCCGTCGGGTCAGGTCGCCGCCGGCGATCGCGGCGGCGGTCCGCTCGATGTCCACCAGCGGCTTGAGGCTGGCCCGGACGATCGCCGCGCCGAGAGAGGCGAGGATGATCAGCACCGCGCCGCCGACCAGGAGGTCTATCCAGACCAGGCGCTTGACCGCCAGGTCGACGTCGGTGAGGTGCTGCCCGACCGCGAGCACCCGGCCGTCCCCCAGCTCCCGGTAGATCATCCGCCAGCGCTCCCGGTGGTCCTGCGAGCGGACCGTGAACGGAGCTCCCTCGTCGGCCTTGAAGCCGGCCAGGTCGCGCGGAAACGGCGGCAGGTCGTCCGGCTCCAGGTTGTTCATGTCGTACGCGAGGATCCCGGTCCGCTGGTTGTCGGCGATCGCCACCACGTAGTCGGTGGGCAGGGTGGCCGAGCGTGCGGTGCCGTTCTCCAACGCCGGGAGCACGCTGCCGCCGAGGTACTCACTGGCGCCGCGCAGTTCACCGTCGACCTGACCGACCAGGTAGTCCCGCAGGAAGTACGTGGTGAGCGCGCTGATCACCAGGAGCGCGGCGGCGACCAGCGCCAGGACGGACGCGACCAGCTTGACCCGGAGCGGAATGCTCCGGAGCCCACCCTTCGCCTCGTGGATGACGCTCACGCCGCCGGCTTGCGGAGCACGTAGCCCACGCCGCGCAGGGTGTGGATCAGCCGGGGCTGGGTGTTGTCGACCTTCCGCCGCAGGTAGGAGATGTAGGACTCGACGATGTTGTCGTCGCCCCGGAAGTCGTAGTTCCAGACGTGGTCGAGGATCTGCGCCTTGGAGAGCACCCGGTTCGCGTTGAGCATCAGATAGCGCAGCAGCTTGAACTCCGTCGGCGAGAGCTGCACCCGCTGGCCGGCCCGGTGTACCTCGTGGGTCTCCTCGTCCAGCTCCAGGTCGGCGAAGGTGAGCCGGGACGGCGCCTGCTCGCCGGTGGCGGTACGCCGCAGCACGGCCCGGATCCGGGCGGTCAGCTCCTCCAGGCTGAACGGCTTGGTGACGTAGTCGTCGCCGCCCAGGGTCAGCCCGCGGATCTTGTCGTCGGTGGCGTCCCGGGCGGTCAGGAAGACCACCGGGGTACGCGTGCCGCCCTCGCGGAGCATCCGGATGACCTCGAACCCGTCGAGGTCGGGGAGCATCACGTCGAGCACGACCAGGTCGGGCCGGTGGTCCTTGGCGGCGTGCAGGGCGGCGCTGCCGCTGGTGGCGGTGGCCACGTCGAAGCCCGCGAAGCGGAGACTCGCGGAGAGGAGTTCGAGGATGTTGGGGTCGTCCTCGACGACGAGCAGTCGAGCTTCGGTCTGGGTAGCCGCCATGTCGCCCATCATCCGCGCTCTGGCTGCGGCCCCGCTGGACGGTTCCTGGAAACAACCTGTGAGCCGGCGCCGGGCCGTCCGGGATCAGCGGAGCAGTCGGCGCAGCCCGTCCAGGGCGCCGTCCAGCACCCGGATCGCCGTTCGAAGCTGGGTGTCGCTGAGGCGGCCGGCCCGGACCAGCGCGCCGACCTCGACGGTGAACGCGGCAAGCCGCTGGTCGAACTCGGCGAGCAGGGGGGATTCGGGGGTCGGCGGGGTGCCGTTGGTGGCGGGTCGGGCCGGCGGCGGTTCCCACCCGGCCCGTCGGGTCTGCCGGGTGGCCTCGCGGAGTTCCCGCTTGAGGTCGCGCACCGAGCCGCGTACCTCAATCCGGATCTCACCGGCCAGGGCGGACAGGTCCGCCACGGACGCGTTGATGTCGGACTCCAGGGTGGCCAGCTCGCCGGCGCGCTGCCGCAGCTCGGCCCGGCCCGCCTCGGTGATCTCGTAGACCTTGCGACCGCCGGCGGCGGTGTGGGTGACCAGACCCTCGACCTCGAGCCGCTGGAGGCGGGGATAGATGGTGCCGGCACTCGGGGCGTACAGGCCGAGGAAGCGGTCCTCGAGCAGCCGGATCAGCTCGTACCCGTGCTTCGGGCCGTCATCGAGGAGCTTGAGCAGGTAGAGCCGGAGCCGCCCGTGACTGAACACGGCGGTCACGGCAGCTCCTCCTCGGCCTCGTCGTCCACCGGGCGGGCCAGCAGCGCGACGCTGCCCGACGTCGCGGACGCCCAGAGCTTACCCTCGCCCGCGCCGAGGACGCCGTGGCTGTCCTTGACCGAGCCGAGGCCGGCGTCGCCGCGTACCTGGGGGAAGCCGCTGGTGATCCGGCCGGAGGTGGTGTGCAGCTGGACGGTGAGGTCGCTGTCCTGGCGGACCCGGACGGTGATGCTGCCGGAGATGGCGCTGAGCCGGATCTCGCTGCGCCGCGGGTTGTCCAGGTCGCAGGTGATGGCGCCGGAGACGGTGTGGGCGTGCACCCGGCTCGCGGCACTCTCGGCGAGGATCACCTCGCCGGAGACGGTCTCCAGGGTGAGGTCGCCGGCCACGCCGAGGGCCTCCACCGGGCCGGAGATGATCTTCGCGGCGGTGCGTCCGCGGAGTCCCATCAGGGTGATCTGTCCGGAGGTGACGTCGACCTGGGTGTCTCGCCGCAGGCCCGAGGCGACCAGCGAGCCGTCGATCAGGCGCAGGTCGGCCAGGACGTCCGCCGGGACGGCGATGGAGACCTCGGCCCGGAACCGACGGCCGAGCTGACCGAACCACCAGAGGAAACCGGGCCAGCGGGGGTGCCGCTCGTGCCCGACGTGCAGCCGCCCGTCCCGGTGCTCCACGATGACCGGCCGCCGGCTGACCCGGGTGACGTCGACCCGGGCCGGCCCGTCGGTGCCGACCACGTTGAGCCGCCCGGTGATCAGCCGGACGTCGAGCCGGGTGACCGGCCCCTCCAGGGTGAGCCGTTGCGGGCTGTCGACGGTCCAGCTGGCCATGGTGTCCTCCCCTCGGCGACGCGCCGCCAACGACGCGTCGAGTGACGGGAGGAGCATAACGCGATACATCGCGACTGAACAAGACTGTCGCGTATCGGCCTATCGTCAGGCGGCCAGGTCCAATCCCTGGCCGGGCTCGCCCGCCCGCCGCCGGACCACGACGCCCGGTGCGTCGACCGCAGCGGAGGACGCCCGTCGCGGCCGCACCGGAACGAGGTGCACGGCCGACTCGGCAGCCCGGGCGAGCAGCCGGCGGTCGGCGGTCGGCGCCCGCCCCGCGTAGCCGATCCCCAGCGGCACCACCGGCGCCCCCGCGT
>JBARAE010000671.1:0-5914 GCA_049791715.1 Micromonospora sp. | reverse complement strand
CCCTGCCGGCCCGTGCCGACGGCGAGGCGGACCAGGACGCCCTCGCCGCCTGGTCGATCGTGCACGGCTTCGCCACCCTCTGGCTGGCCGGCGCCCTCCCGCCCACCACCGGCCGCGACCCGGAGGCGGCGGCCCGTGCCGTGATCCGCCGCCTCTTCGAGTGAACTGCCGGGGGGGTTTACCAGCTCGTCGGGAGCGCCATGCCTTCGGTGTAGCCGGCGGTGGACTGCACGCCGACCAGGGCTTGCTCGTGGAACTCGTCCAGGTTGCGCGCACCGGCGTAGGTGAAGGCGCTGCGCACCCCGGAGATGATCTCGTCGATCAGGTCCTCAACGCCGGGCCGGTTCGGGTCGAGGTACATCCGGGCCGTGGAGATGCCCTCCTCGAAGATCGCCTTTCGGGCCCGGTCGAACGCGCTGTCCTCGGCCGTACGCGCGCTGACCGCCCGAGCCGACGCCATGCCGAAGCTCTCCTTGTACCGCCGGCCGTCCTGATCGGTGTAGAGGTCGCCGGGGGACTCGTACGTGCCGGCGAACCAGGAACCGATCATCACGTTGGACGCCCCTGCGGCGAGTGCCAGCGCGACGTCGCGGGGATGACGCACCCCGCCGTCCGCCCAGACGTGCCGGCCGAGCGCCCGGGCCGCCGCCGCGCAGTCCAGCACGGCCGAGAACTGCGGGCGCCCCACGCCGGTCATCATCCGGGTGGTGCACATCGCGCCCGGGCCCACGCCGACCTTGATGATGTCGGCCCCGGCCTCGATCAGATCGCGTACGCCCTCGGCGGTGACCACGTTGCCGGCCGCGACCGGGACCGCCGGGTCGAGCGTGCGGACCGCCCGCAGCGCGGCGAGCATCCGCTCCTGGTGCCCGTGCGCGGTGTCCACCACCAGCGTGTCGACGCCCGCCTCCAGCAGCGCGGCGGCCTTGCCGGTCACGTCGCCGTTGATGCCCACCGCCGCAGCGATCCGCAGCCGGCCCTTGTCGTCGACGGCGGGCTTGTAGAGCGTGGCGCGCAGCGCGCCCTGCCGGGTGAGCACGCCGACGAGCCGCCCCTCGGCGTCCACCACCGGCGCGAGCCGTCGCCGTCCTGCGGAGAGCCGGTCGAAGCCGGTACGCGGATCGGCGTCTGCGGGCACCGTGTGCAGCTCGGTCGACATCACGTGCCGGAGCTGCGCGAACCGGTCCACGCCGACGGTGTCCGCCTCGGTCACCACACCGACCGGTCGGCCGGCCTCGTCGACCACGATCACCGCGCCGTGCGAGCGCTTCGGCAGCAGGTGGATCGCGTCGCCGACGGTGTCGGTCGGGCCGAGGGTGATAGCCGTGTCGTGCACCAGGTGCCGCTGCTTGACCCAGGCGACGACGTTGGCCACCACCTCGATCGGGATGTCCTGGGGGATCACCGCGATCGCGCCGCGCCGGGCCACCGTCTCGGCCATCCGGCGGCCGGAGACGGCGGTCATGTTCGACACCACCAGCGGGATCGTCGTGCCGGTGCCGTCGCCGGTGGCCAGGTCGACGTCGAGCCGCGAGCCCACCTCGGAACGGGCCGGCGCCATGAAGACGTCGTTGTAGGTCAGGTCGTGCGCGGGAACCGCGCCATGAAGGAACCGCACCCGGACATCATTCCCGCTCGGGCGCGGTCCCGCCGCCGCTGGTGGCCCAAACCACCCGCCGGGCCGCCGCCCGCCCGAGGTTGTCACCGTGCCACGCCGAGGCGGCGGACAAACAGCTTCATGATCAACGGGGAGCGGGGGGTGGTCGACAGAGCCGACGGGTCGCCCGCCCGGCGGCCGGCGGCGGCGTGTCGCGGGCGGCTGAACTGCGCCCGATGAGCGATATGCCTGTCAGTCATAAATATGACCCACAGGCATATCGCTCGCGGTGGTATCCCTCGCCGCAGCCCGCAGCCCGCAGCCCGCAGCCCGCAGCCCGCAGCCCAGCGGCGGCGGCAGGCGGGTGGGCGGGAAGAGCCGGCTGTCAGGCGATGGTGCAGATGGCAGCGCCGGCGGTGATTACCGCGCCGACCTCCGCCGACAGGCCGCTGACGGTGCCGGCCTTGTGGGCGTGCAGCGGCTGCTCCATCTTCATCGCCTCCAGGACGACGACCAGGTCCCCCTCGGCGACGGTGTCGCCGTCCGCCACTGCGATCTTGACGATGGTGCCCTGCATGGGCGAGGTGAGCGCGTCGCCGCTGACCGCGGCACCGGCCTTGGCCCCGCCGCCCCGGCGGGCCGGCTTCTTCGCGGCGGGCGCGGCGGTGGCCGTACCCGCGCCGAGGCCGGCAGGGAGGGTGACCTCGAGCCGCTTGCCTCCCACCTCGACCACGACGGTCTCGCGCTCGGCCGGCGCCTCGGCGGCGACGACGGTGGGGGTGAACGGCGGGACGGTGTTGTCGAACTCGGTCTCGATCCAGCGGGTGTGCACGGTGAACGGCTCGGCGGTGAACGCCTCGTCCCGCACGACCAGCCGGTGGAACGGCAGGGCGGTGGCCATGCCGTCGACGACCATCTCGTCCAGCGCCCGGCGGGCCCGCTCGATCGCCTCGGTACGCGTCTCGCCGACGATGATCACCTTGGCCAGCAGTGAGTCGAAGTTGCCCCCGATCACGTCGCCGGCCGAGATGCCGGTGTCGACCCGGACGCCGGGGCCGGTGGGCAGCCGCAGCGCGGTGATGGTGCCCGGGGCGGGCAGGAAGTTGCGGCCCGGGTCTTCGCCGTTGATCCGGAACTCGATGGCGTGCCCGCGCGGGGTCGGGTCCTCGGTGAACCGCAGCTTCTCGCCGTCGGCGATCCGGAACTGCTCGCGGACCAGGTCGATGCCGGCGGTCTCCTCGGTGACCGGGTGCTCGACCTGAAGTCGGGTGTTGACCTCGAGGAAGGAGATCGTGCCGTCGACGCCGACCAGGTACTCGACCGTGCCGGCGCCGTGGTAGCCGGCCTCCCGGCAGATCGCCTTGGCGCTGTCGTGGATCTGCGCGCGCTGGTCGGGGGTCAGGAACGGCGCGGGGGCCTCCTCGACCAGCTTCTGGTGCCGGCGCTGGAGCGAGCAGTCCCGGGTGCCGACCACGATCACGTTGCCGTGCTGGTCGGCGAGGACCTGCGCCTCGACGTGGCGGGGCTTGTCCAGGTATCGCTCGACGAAGCACTCGCCGCGGCCGAACGCGGCGACCGCCTCGCGGGTGGCCGACTCGAACAGGTGCGGGATCTCCTCCATGGTGCGGGCCACCTTGAGGCCGCGCCCGCCGCCGCCGAACGCCGCCTTGATGGCGACCGGCAGACCGTGGTCGACCGCGAAGGCGATCACCTCGTCGGCGTTGCCCACCGGGTCCGGCGTGCCGGGAACCAGCGGAGCTCCGGCGCGCTGGGCGATGTGCCGGGCGGTCACCTTGTCGCCGAGGTCGCGGATCGCCTGCGGGGTGGGGCCGATCCAGGTCAGCCCGGCGTCGATGACGGCCTGGGCGAAGTCGGCGTTCTCCGAGAGGAAGCCGTAGCCGGGGTGAACCGCGTCCGCGCCCGAGCGGGCGGCGACGTCGATCAGCTTGTCGATCCGCAGGTAGCTCTCCGCCGCGGTGTCGCCGCCGAGGGCGTACGCCTCGTCGGCGAGCGTGGCGTGCAGCGCGTCCCGGTCGGAGTCCGCGTACACGGCGACGCTGCCCAGGCCGGCGTCGCGGCAGGCGCGGATGACGCGGACGGCGATCTCGCCGCGGTTGGCGATGAGTACCTTGCGCACCTTGGTGGCTCCTCCCGGGAGGTCGATTCCGGGAGTGTATCGGCCGTCCTCGCCGCCCTAACGATCGCTCAGTGTGGGATGCCGCACTGTCCTCCCGGAGCCCTAGTCAAATTTGTTTAATACGCTTGTCCGGTGTCGGCAACCCGGATGATGATTCTCGGACTGGTCAGGTGGATGCAGCCGGTGCACGGCTACGACGTGCGCCGCGAGTTGCTGAGCTGGAACGCCGACCGGTGGGCGAACGTGCAACCGGGATCGATCTACCACGCGTTGCGCAAGCTGGCCGAGGAGGGCCTGCTCCGCGCGGTCGCCACCGAGCAGGTCGGCGGCCGGCCGGCGCGGACCACCTACGAGATCACCGAGAAGGGGGCCGACGAGTTCGAGTCGCTGCTGCGTGGGCTCTGGTGGCACCTGGACGAGCCGACCGACCCGTTCTCCGCGGCCTTCTCCTTCCTGCCGGCCCTGCCGCGCGAGGAGGCGGCCGCGGCGCTGCGCAACCGGGCCATGTTGCTGCGGGCCAATGTGGAGTCGATGCGGGCGGCGGTCGACTCGGACTGGATGCGGACGACGCGGCCGGTGCACGTGAGCTGGATGTTCGAGCTCTGGGCGGCCCGCGCGGAGGCGGAGATCGCCTGGTGCGAGCGGATCGCCGAGCGGATCGACTCCGGAGTGTCGTACCTGCCTGCTGGACTGGCCGACGACGAGCGCCGGCGGGAGTGGCGGCGTACGGCGGACGGACCAAAACCCGACAGTCAGACGCAATAATCAACGTTGACCAGAAAAGCTATATCGCGTTAGCGTCAGTCGCGAACGGGGGGAGCGACGCGTTGCCTCCGTGTGATCGGCGGCCGGTCACGTCCGGCCCGGACGACCAGGAGCAGACATGATCGAGACCAGGGGACTGCGGAAGTCGTTCCGCTCCCGGGCGGGTCGCGAGAAGAAGACCGTGGACGCGGTACGGGGCGTCAACCTGCAGGTCGCCGAGGGGGAGATCTTCGGCTTCCTCGGTCCCAACGGCGCCGGCAAGACCACCACCCTGCGGATGCTGGCCACGCTCATCGAGCCGGACGGCGGCGACGCCACCATCGCGGGCGCCGACCTCCGCAGGGACCCGGCCGAGGTGCGCCGCCGGATCGGCTACGTCGCCCAGGGTGGCAGCACCTGGGACGAGTCGACCGCCCGCGAGGAACTCGTCCTGCACGCCCGGCTGTACGGCATCGCCAGGGCCGAGGCGCACCGACGGGCCGCCCGTGCCCTGGACGCCTTCCAGCTCAGCGAGTACGCCGACCGCAAGTGCAAGACGTACTCCGGCGGCCAGCGGCGCCGGGTGGAGATCGCCCTCGGCATCATCCACGAACCGAGCATCGTCTTCCTGGACGAGCCGACGACCGGCCTCGACCCGCAGAGCCGCGCGCACATGTGGGACGAGATCCGGCGGCTGCGTACCGAGGGGATGACCGTCTTCATCACCACGCACTACCTCGACGAGGCGGACGCGCTCTGCGACCGGATCGCGATCATGGATCACGGCGAGGTGGTCGCGGAGGGCACCCCGACGGAGCTGAAGCGCGAGATCTCCGGCGACGTCGTGCTCGTCGGCCTCGACACCGCCACCACTCCCCAGGCGGCGCAGCTGCTCGACGGCGAGCCGTACGTCAACAAGCTGGAGACCGCCGACGAGGGCGGCGTGCGCCTCTACGTCGACGAGGGCGCCACCGCCATCCCGCAGATCCTGCGCCGGCTCGACGGCTCCGGCCTCACGCTCTCCTCGATCGAGCTGCACCGGCCGAGCCTCGACGACGTCTTCCTCACCAAGACCGGCCGCTCGCTGCGCGAGTCCTGATCCCGCCGCCCAACAGGAGAGAACCCGTGAAACTCGCCCGCGACACCTGGCTCATCTTCCAGCGGCAGATCCAGCTGCTGCTGCGCAACCCGGTGTGGGTCTTCGTCGGCGTCTTCCAGCCGGTGATGTACCTGCTGCTCTTCGCCCCGCTGCTCAAGCCGGCGCTGAACGCGCCCACCCAGGCCGCCGCTTACAAGATCTTCGTTCCCGGCCTGCTGGTGCTGCTCGCCATCTTCGGCGGCCTGTTCCAGGGCTTCGGCCTGATCGCCGAGCTGCGCGCCGGGGTCATCGAACGGTCCCGGGTCACCCCGGTCAGCCGGCTCGCCCTGCTGCTCGG
>JBARAE010000670.1:0-2159 GCA_049791715.1 Micromonospora sp. | reverse complement strand
CGGCGATGGCGTGCGAGACCCGCACCATCTGTTCCAGGCAGCCCTCCGGTAGGACGGGCAGCCCGAGCTTGAGCTGGAGGTTCGCCACGACGGCGAAGATGTCGGCGTTGCCGGGCCGCTCGCCGTAGCCGTTGGCGGTGCCCTGGACGTGCCGGACCCCGGCCTCCACGGCGGCGATGGTGTTGGCGACCGCGCAGGCGGTGTCGTTCTGCGCGTGCATGCCGAACAGGTCCGGGCCGACGCCCAGCTTGGCGGTCAGCTCGGCGATCGCGGCGGTGATCCGGGACGGCAGCATCCCGCCGTTGGTGTCGCAGAGGACGACCCGCTCCGCCCCGGCTTCCAGTGCGGTCTCCACCACCGCCGCGGTGTATGCCGCGTCGTGCCGCCACCCGTCGAAGAAGTGCTCGCCGTCGACGAAGACCCGGCGGCCCTCCCCGACGAGGTGGGTGACGGTGTCCCGGATCATCGCCAGGTTCTCGGCGGGGGTGGTGCGCAGCGCCCGCTCGACGTGCCGCAGGTCGGCCTTGGCGACCACGGCGATGGCCGGGGTCTGCGCGTCCAGGAGCCCGCGCACCTGCGGATCGGTCGCCGCGGCGACGCCCGCCTTGCGGGTGGCGCCGAACGCGACGAGCACCGCGTGCTTCAGGTCCAGCTCCGTACGGGCCCGGCGGAAGAATTCGGTGTCCTTCGGTACGGCGCCCGGCCAGCCGCCCTCGATGAAGCCGACCCCGAAGTCGTCGAGCAGGCGGGCCACCGCGAGCTTGTCGACCACCGAGTAGCTGAGCCCCTCGCGCTGGGCGCCGTCGCGCAGCGTCGTGTCGTACACCTGGAAGATCATGGGAGTCCTCGTCTCGAACACTTCGGGAGCAACAAAAAGACCCCCCGCGAATGCGGGAGGTCTGCGCGCTCGGCGAGAGGGAAGGCCGGCGCGCTAGCTGCCAATAATCAGAACGGTGCTGGTCACGATCGCTACTTTGCCACTCCGGCGCTGGTTTTGGGAGGCACAATCCACATGTCGAGACGGTGACGGAGGGTTGCCGTAGCCGACCGGGGGCCGTCGTCCGACGCCGAACGCGTCATCGGTGATCAACTTCACAAGTCATCCGGCCGCCATCAAGCGGAAACGAGCCTGCGGGAGTATCTGGAACCGATCCAGTTATCGGCCCTCGCGCCGCTGACGAGCCGCTGTCAAGGAGGACCCGTGCTTACTGTCGGTGACCGCTTCCCCGAGTACGAACTCACCGCCTGCGTGTCGCTCGACGCCGACAAGGCGTTCGAGACGATCGACCACAAGTCCCACCAGGGCAAGTGGCGGGTGGTCTTCTTCTGGCCGAAGGACTTCACCTTCATCTGTCCGACGGAGATCGCCGAATTCGGCCGGCTCAACGGCGAGTTTGCCGACCGGGACGCCCAGGTCCTCGGCGCGTCGGTGGACAACGAGTTCGTCCACTACGCGTGGCGCAAGGACCACCCCGACCTGCGCGACCTGCCGTTCCCGATGCTCAGCGACATCAAGCGCGAGCTGACCGCCGCCTGCGGCGTGCTCGGCGAGGACGGCGTCGCCCAGCGGGCCACCTTCATCGTGGACCCGGACAACGAAATCCAGTTCGTCATGGTGACCGCCGGCTCCGTCGGCCGGAACGTCTCCGAGGTGCTGCGGGTGCTCGACGCCCTGCAGACCGACGAGCTCTGCCCGTGCAACTGGAACAAGGGCGGCGCCACCCTCGACGCCAACGCGCTGCTCGCGGGCGCCGGGGCCTGAGTATGGGTCTGGACGCGGTCAAGGCGGCCCTGCCGGAGTACGCCAAGGACATCAAGCTCAACCTCGGCTCGACCATCGCCACCTCCACGCTCAAGCCGGAGCAGGCCTGGGGCACCGCCCTGGCCTGCGCGGTGGCGGCCCGCAACGCGGTCGTGCTGAGGGAGATCGCCGCCGAGGCGGCCGGTCACCTCACACCGGAGGCCGTCGAGGCGGCCAAGGGCGCCGCCACGATCATGGCGATGAACAACGTCTACTACCGGGCCAAGCACCTGATCGGCGACGAGCAGTACGCCTCGATGCCGGCCCGGCTGCGGATGCAGATCATCGCCCGCCCGGGCGTGGAGAAGGCGGACTTCGAGCTCTGGTGCCTGGCCGTGTCGGCCATCACCGGCTGCGG
>JBARAE010000669.1:0-1567 GCA_049791715.1 Micromonospora sp. | reverse complement strand
GCCAGGGAGAAGGCGCTCGTCCTCGCCGTCGCCGGGGTGCCGGCGACGGCGAAGGTCGACGCCACCTTCAACGGGGCCATCGTCGCGGTCGTCCGGACGATCCTCGCGTCCCCCCAGCACCACCTCCGGTGAGGCCGACGATGGAGAGAATCGTGTCCGCGTACCCCCTGCATCCCGAATGTCCCGACCTGCGGCGGCTGGCCGACGACCCGGCCGAGGCGCTGCTGCGCGCGGAGGCCGACATCGTCGCGGCGGAGAACGCCGCCGAGGCGGACCGCTACCGGCGACTGGAGGAGCTGGAGGAGGCCCAGCAGGACGGCCGGGGCGTCACCCGGCGGACCTTCGTCGCCGGGGCCGCCGCCACCGCCACCGCGCTGGCCACCGCCCAGTTCGTCACCACCTCGGCGTCCTTCGCGGCGACGAGGACCGGCACCCTGATCCACGTCTTCCTCTACGGCGGCCTGGACGGGCTGAGCCTGGTCGCCCCGGCCGGCGACCCGGTGCTGGGTAGGGCCCGCCCCGACCTGCTGCTCGGCGAGGACTCGCTGGCCCTGGGTCGCGGCTTCAGGCTGACCAGCGCCTTCGCGCCGCTGGAGAGGTGGCTGAAGGGCGGGCGGCTCGGCTTCGTGCCGGCGGTCTCCGACGAGCGGCTGTCCCGCAGCCACTTCCAGGCCGCCGACGCCTGCAACCTGGGCGGCCTGCCCAGCGAGACCGGCGGTCGGGGCTGGCTGGACAGCCTGGTCGGCGCCCTCGGCACGGGCACCGCGTTCCGCAGCGTCGGCATCGGCAGCACGCTGCCCCGCTCGCTCGTCGGCACCAATGGTGCGCTCTCCCTCACCAGCGTCGGTTCGCTGCGACTCAACGGCGACGAGAAGTACCGGGCGGCCACCGAGAAGGCGATCCGGGGGCTGTTCACCGGGATCAACCACCCGGTCGAGGAGGCGGTCAGCGAGGGGATGGCCGCGCTGGCCACCGCCCGGCGGCTCTCCGCCAGGCCGTACCAGGCCGCCCCGGGCGTCCGTTATGAGGGCGTGGGATCCGCCTTCCAGCAACTCGCCCAGCTCATCAAGGGTGGGGCGAACGTGCGGGTCGCCACCGTCGGCATGGGCGGCTACGACACCCACGAGAACCAGGGCACCCGGTCCGGTGGTCAACTCTGGCGGCGGCTCAACGAGCTGGCGAGCGCGCTGGCGGCGTTCTTCACCGACCTCGGCGGCCGGGCCGCCGACGTGACCGTGATGGTGTCCAGCGAGTTCGGCCGGCGGGTCGCCTCCAACGGCGGCGGTACCGATCACGGACACGGTGGTGTGGTGACCATCCTGTCGGGGCGTAAGCTCGCTGGGTCGCTGCTCGGATCATGGCGGGGGTTGAACGATCTGGACAGCGGCGACGTACCTGAATACAACAACATGTTCGACGTCTACGGGTCCGTGGCGCAGGGTCGCTTCGGGCTCACGACGGCAGAAGTGGACAGGATCTTCCCCCGGCGGAAATACACCCCCATGAAGTTGTACGCGTGACATCCCAGGAGACCTACGCCGGCCGCCGTACCGGGACCACCTCCCCG
>JBARAE010000668.1:0-1876 GCA_049791715.1 Micromonospora sp. | reverse complement strand
GCGGCGGCCAGGCCGGCCTCGCCCCGGGCGATCAGCCCCAGCCGCGCTCCGCGCTCGGCGTACGCCTGGGCCATCGCCCGGCCCACCCCGGCGCTCGCACCGGTGATCATGACCCGCTGTGTCATCGGTCGTCCTTCTGGCGGGTGGCGATGTCCGACAACCGGGTCAACGTCTCCTTGTTGCGCTGGTGCAGCACCAGGTCGTTGAGCTTGTTGCGCACCCAGCGCAGCGGCCCGGCGGCGAAGTCCTCGGCGATGCGGACCCGGGTGGCGCCGTCGCCGACGGGTTCCAGGGTGAACACCACGATCGCCTCACCGGCCGGCCAGAGCCCTGCCTTGATGACCAGCTTGTGCGGGGGCTCGCAGGCCAGCACCGTGGAGGAGTCCTGCAGAGAGAATGGCCACGGCCCGGCGCGGTGGTGCAACTGGCTGCCCACCCGGGGCCAGGCGTCGTCCACCTGCCGGACGTGGGCCGTGCCGACCACCCAGTCGCTGTATGTCCACCCGTCGGCGAGCACGTCGAAGACCTGCTGCGGGGGTGCGTCGATCACTTTCTCCACAATCGCCACCGCAACCCCATACCCCCGGCCGCTCGCGGGCTAACGGGGCCTCCGGGTTAGCTTCTCGGGGCCGGCGGGTAACGCCGGACCGGGTCGGTGGCAGCGGGGTGCGGGCCCGCCGCAGACGCCCGGGGCGCCGGCGGCGGTGGACGCGGCCCGCCGTAGATGATGTTTACTCCTCGGGGGGTCGGGAACCCGCCCGCCGTGCGACGGGACCACGAGCGGGATCAGTGCAGGTCAGCCCGGGTTGACCCGGGCGATGACCGGTTTCCGTCGGGCCTGTTCGACGCGGTGCTGCTGGATCGGGACGGCACGCTGATCGAGGACGTGCCCTACAACGGGGACCCGGAGAAGGTCCGCCCGTTGCCGGGGGTCCGGGAGGCGTTGGACCGGTTGCGAGCGGCCCGCTTGCGGCTCGCCGTGGTGACCAACCAGTCCGGCCTGGCCCGGGGCCTGTTCACCGCCGACGACCTGCGCCGGGTCAACGCCCGGGTGGAGGAGCTGCTCGGGCCGTTCGACGACTGGCAGGTCTGCCCGCACGGGGAACGGGACGGCTGCGCCTGCCGCAAGCCGGCCCCGGGACTGGTACGCGCCGCCGCCCGCGCGCTCGGCACCACCCCGGCGCGCTGCGTCATGGTCGGCGACATCGGGGCGGACATGATCGCGGCCGCCGCGGCGGGAGCGGCCGGCATCATGGTCCCCACCCCGGTGACCCGGCCGGAGGAGGTCGACGCCGCACCGGCCGTGGCCCGGGACCTGCCCGGCGCGGTGGCCACCGTCCTCGACAGGATCGGCCTGGTGGCCGGGCCCGACCGCCCGGCGCGGCGGCGGCGCACGGTGCTGGTGGTACGCAGCGACGCGGCCGGGGACGTGCTGGTCACCGGCCCCGGCATCCGGGCGGTCGCGGCCGGGGCCGAACGGGTGGTGCTGCTCTGCGGCCCCCGCGGACGAGCCGCCGCGCACCTGCTGCCCGGAGTGGACGAACTCCTCGAATGGCCACTGCCCTGGATCGACGGCCGACCGGCCCCCGTCGACCCGCAGGACATGCGGGCCCTCACCGCCCGCCTCGCCGCCGTCGGCGCCGACGAAGCCGTCATCTTCACCTCCTTCCACCAGTCTCCGCTGCCCCTGGCCCTGCTGCTGCGCATCGCCGGGGTACCCCGCATCAGCGCGATCAGCGACGACTACCCCGGCTCCCTGCTCGACGTCCGACACCGCGTACCCGTCGGCGTCCCCGAACCCGAACGCGCCCTCTCCCTCGCCGCCGCCGCCGGCTTCACCCTGCCCCCCGACGACGAACCCCAGCTACGGCTGCGC
>JBARAE010000667.1:0-10444 GCA_049791715.1 Micromonospora sp. | reverse complement strand
TCACCGACCTGCACCGGGCCCGGCTCTGGCTGAACGACGCCACCCGGGTGGTCATCGCCAACGGCCTGCGCCTGCTCGGCGTCTCCGCCCCGGAGAGGATGTAGCCCACCCATGCGTGCTCATGAGGCCGGTGCCCTGCACGGCGACATCGGCAGCCGGCCGCCCTGGCTGCGGCCCCCGGGCGACGTCAACGCGCTGGTGCCGCAGCTCTGGCCGCGCAACGTCGCCCGCGCCGCCGACGGCGCGCTGGAGGTCGCGGGCCTGGGCGTCCGCGAGCTCGCCGCGGAGTACGGCACCCCGGTGTACGTCCTCGACGAGGACGACCTGCGGTCGCGCTGCCGGGACTTCCGGGCCGCCTTCCCGGACGCCGACGTCTACTACGCCGGCAAGGCGTTCCTCTGCCGGGCGGTGGTCCGGATGATCGCCGAGGAGGGGCTCTTCCTCGACGTCTGCACCGGCGGTGAGCTGGCCACCGCGCTGTCGGCGGGGATGCCGGCGGAGCGGATCGGGTTCCACGGCAACAACAAGTCGGTGGCCGAGCTCACCCGGGCGGTGGACGCCGGGGTGGGCCGGATCATCGTCGACTCGTTCGCCGAGATCGACCGGCTGACCGCGCTCGCCCGGGAGCACGGGGTACGCCCCAAGGTTCTGGTCCGGGTCACCGTCGGCGTCGAGGCGCACACCCACGAGTTCATCGCCACCGCGCACGAGGACCAGAAGTTCGGCTTCTCCCTCGCCGGTGGGGCGGCCGCCGCGGCCGCCCTCAAGATCCTCGACGAGGGCGTGCTGGAGCTGCGCGGGCTGCACTCGCACATCGGCTCGCAGATCTTCGACGCCAACGGCTTCGAGGTCTCCGCCCGCCGGGTGCTCGGCCTGCAGGCGCAGATCCGCGACGCGCGCGGGGTCGAGCTGCCCGAGCTGGACCTGGGCGGCGGCTTCGGCATCGCGTACACCACGCAGGACGACCCGGCCACGCCGCACGATCTGGCCAAGCGGCTGCGCCGGATCGTCGAGGCGGAGTGCGCCGCCGAGAAGCTGGCCGTACCGCAGCTCTCCATCGAGCCGGGCCGGGCCATCGTCGGGCCCGCCGTCTTCACCCTCTACGAGGTCGGCACGGTCAAGGACGTGGACGGCCTGCGGACGTACGTGAGCGTCGACGGCGGGATGAGCGACAACATCCGCACCGCCCTGTACGACGCGTCGTACTCGGCGACGCTGGCCAACCGGGCGTCGTCGGCGGAGCCGCTGCTCGCCCGCGTGGTGGGAAAGCATTGTGAGTCCGGGGACATCGTGGTGAAGGATGAATTCCTGCCCGCCGACGTGCAGCCCGGAGATCTTGTCGCGGTGCCCGGTACCGGGGCGTACTGCCGGAGCATGGCCAGCAACTACAACCATGTGCCGCGCCCGCCGGTCGTCGCCGTCCGCGACGGTCGGGCCCGTCTGATCGTTCGACGGGAAACCGAAGAAGACCTGCTCGCATTGGATGTCGGATGACCTCACCTGTGCGCTTGGCGCTGCTCGGCTGTGGCACGGTCGGCAGCGACGTGGTCCGGCTGCTGCACGAGCAGTCGGCCGACCTCGCCGCCCGCATCGGCGCCCCGCTGGAGATCGCGGGCATCGCCGTCCGCCGGATCGGCCGGGACCGCGGTGACCTGCCGGTCGACCCGGCCCTCTTCACCACCGACCCGCTCGGCCTGATCAAGCGGGACGACGTCGACATCGTGGTGGAGGTCGTCGGCGGTATCGAGCCCGCCCGCGGCTGGCTGGTCGAGGCGCTGCGCGCGGGCAAGAGCGTGGTCACCGCCAACAAGGCCCTGCTCGCCGAGGACGGCGCGACGCTGCACGACGCGGCCGCCGAGGGTGGCGCCGACCTCTACTACGAGGCCTCCGTCGCCGGGGCGATCCCGCTGCTGCGGCCGCTGCGCGAGTCGCTGCACGGGGACCGGATCAACCGGGTCACCGGCATCGTCAACGGCACCACCAACTTCATCCTCTCCGCGATGGACGCCACCGGCGCCGGCTTCGCCGAGGCCCTGGAGGAGGCCACCGAGCTGGGGTACGCCGAGGCGGACCCGACGGCCGACGTGGAGGGCTTCGACGCGGCGGCCAAGGCCGCGATCCTCGCCTCGCTGGCCTTCCACACCCGGGTCAGCGCCGCCGACGTGCACCGCGAGGGCATCACCGAGGTGACCGCCGCGGACGTGGCCAGCGCCAAGGCGATGGGCTGCACGATCAAGCTGCTCTGCATCGCCGCCCGGTCCGCTGACGCGAACGGCCGGGAGACGGTCAGCGTCCGGGTGCACCCGGCGATGATCCCGCTGACCCACCCACTGGCCAGCGTCGGGGACGCGTTCAACGCGGTCTTCGTGGAGGCGGAAGCGGCCGGGCAGCTCATGTTCTACGGCCGGGGCGCCGGCGGCGCGCCGACCGCCAGCGCGGTCCTCGGCGACGTGGTGGCGGTGGCCCGCAACCGCCTCGCCGGGGTGCACGCGGCCAGCGAGTCCGCGTACGCGGACCTTGCGGTGCGGCCGATGGGGGAGGCGCTGACCCGCTACCACATCAGCCTCGACGTGACCGACCGCCCGGGTGTGCTGGCCGCGGTGGCGGGCGTCTTCGCCCGGCACGACGTGTCGATCGCCACCGTGCGGCAGGGCCCCGCGGGCGGCGGCACGCCCGGCCGGGGCGACGACGCCGATCTGGTGATCGTCACCCACGTGGCCCCCGACGCCGCGCTCGCCGCCACCGTCCGCGAACTGCGCGGGCTGGACATCGTCCGCTCGGTGGCCAGCGTGCTGCGGGTCGAGGGCGGCCTGTGACCGGGTCACGGTTCACGTCTCGCCTGGTGGGTAGGTGCGGGTGCGCCGGGTGCCCGTCGACGGGGCTGGGCCACCCTGGAGATGCCCGCGGCCAGGCGGGGCGGTAGAGGCGAGGAGAGCGTCATGTGGCGGGGTCTGATCGAGACGTACCGGGACCGGCTGCCGGTCACCGACGCCACCCCCGTCCTCACCCTGCACGAGGGGAACACCCCGCTGCTCCCGGCGCCGGTCCTCGCCGACCGGGTCGGCGCGGACGTCTGGCTCAAGGTCGAGGGGGCCAACCCGACCGGCTCGTTCAAGGACCGCGGCATGACCGTGGCCGTCTCCAAGGCGGTCGAGGCCGGCAACAAGGCGATCATCTGCGCCTCGACGGGCAACACCAGCGCGTCCGCCGCCGCGTACGCCGCGCGGGCCGGCGTCACCTGCGCGGTGCTGGTGCCGCAGGGCAAGATCGCGCTGGGCAAGCTCGCCCAGGCGTTGGTGCACGGGGCCAAGCTGCTCCAGGTGCAGGGCAACTTCGACGACTGCCTGGCGCTGGCCGGCAAGCTCGCCCAGGACTACCCGGTGGCCCTGGTGAACTCGGTGAACATCGACCGGCTGCACGGGCAGAAGACGGCCGCCTTCGAGATCGTCGAGGCGCTCGGCGACGCGCCCGACATCCACTGCCTGCCGGTCGGCAACGCCGGGAACATCTCCGCCTACTGGATGGGCTACTCCGAGGACCTGCGGGACGGCAAGGCCACCCGCGCCCCGAAGATGTACGGCTTCCAGGCGGCCGGTGCGGCGCCCATCGTCACCGGGCACGTCGTGCACGAGCCGTCGACCATCGCCACCGCCATCCGGATCGGCAACCCGGCGAGCTGGACGAAGGCCATCCACGCCCGGGACGCCTCGGGCGGCCTGATCGCCGCGGTCACCGATCGGGAGATCCTCTCGGCGTACCGGCTGCTGGCGCGGGAGGTCGGCGTCTTCGTCGAGCTGGGCAGCGCGGCGAGCGTGGCCGGACTGCTCCAGCAGGCCGCCGCCGGTCGCGTCCCGGCCGGGTCCACGGTGGTCTGCACGGTCACCGGCCACGGCCTCAAGGACCCGGAGTGGGCGATCTCCACCGCCCCCGCCCCGATCACCATTGCCAACGACGCGCTGGCCGCCGCGCGCTCCCTCGACCTCGCCTGAGCCGTTCCGCCCCGCGGGGACGGGGCAGCGGGGGGCGGCGGGGGTGGGGAAGATCTGTCCGGCAGACTTTCCGTACCCCGCAGACCCTTCCTCAGGAGTGAGCCACGCCGATGTCGCTGCTCGCCAGATTCAGCCTCGCCAACCGGGGGCTGGTCGCCCTCATCGCGCTCGTGACCACGGCCTTCGGGGCGTACGCCGTGCCGTCGTTGAAGCAGCAGCTCCTGCCGTCCCTGGAGTTCCCCGCCGCGTTCATCGTGGCGGCGTACCCGGGTGCCGCGCCGGAGATTGTGGAGTCCCAGGTCACCGAGCCGATCGAGAACAGCCTCCAGGGCATTCCGGGGCTGGACAAGATCACCTCCACTTCCCGTGAGGGCTCCACGACCGTCCAGGTGCAGTACGAGTTCGGCACCGACCTGGACGACGTGGTCAACAAGATGCAGACCGCGCTGAACCGGATCGACGCGCAACTGCCCGAGGGGGTGGACCCGCAGGTCCTCGCCGGCAGCACCGACGACCTGCCGGCGGTGGTGGTCGCCGCAAGCGGCGGCGACGACGAGCGCGCCCTCGCCGAGAAGCTGCGCCGGACGGTCGTACCGGAGCTGGAGGGACTGGCCGGGGTCCGCACGGTCACGGTGACCGGCACCCCCGACCAGGTCGTGGTCGTCACCCCCGACCAGGCGAAGCTGGCCGCGGCGCGGCTGGCGCCCGCCGCCATCGCCCAGGCGCTCAAGACCAACGGCGTCGCCGTGCCCGCCGGCGCGGTCCTCGACGGGAGCCGCTCGCTTCCGGTCCAGGTCGGCACTCCCATCCGGACGGTGGACGACCTGCGCGGCATCGTCGTCTCCACCGCCCCGGCGGCCCCGGTCCGCCTCGGCGACGTGGCCCGGGTCGAGCAGCAGCTCGCGCCGGTCACCGCGATCACCCGGACCAACGGGGTACGCAGCCTCGGCATCGCGGTCACCGCGACCCCCGACGGCAACGCGGTGCAGATCTCGCACGACATCCGGGACCGGCTCGACGAGCTGAAGGCCGCCTCCGGCGCCGAGCTGACCGTCGTCTTCGACCAGGCCCCGTTCGTCGAGCGGTCCATCGAGAGCCTCACCACCGAGGGGCTGCTCGGCCTGCTGATGGCGGTCGTGGTGATCCTGGTCTTCCTGCTCTCGATCCGCTCCACCCTGGTCACCGCGGTCTCCATTCCGCTGTCGGTGCTGGTCGCGCTGATCGCGCTCTGGGTCGGGGACTACTCGCTCAACCTGCTCACCCTCGGCGCGCTGACCATCGCCGTCGGCCGGGTGGTCGACGACTCCATCGTGGTGCTGGAGAACATCAAGCGGCACCTGGAGTACGGCGAGCGGAAGCGCGACGCCATCCTCAGCGCGGTCCGCGAGGTGGCCGGCGCGGTGACCGCCTCGACGCTCACCACGGTCGCCGTCTTCGCGCCGATCGCGCTGGTGGGCGGCTTCGTCGGGCAGCTCTTCGCGCCGTTCGCGATCACCGTCACGGTCGCGCTGCTCGCCTCGCTGCTGGTGTCGCTGACCGTCATCCCGGTGCTGGCGTACTGGTTCCTGAACCCGCGCCGGGGTGCCGAGGAAGCCGCGGCCCGGCGGGCCGCGGAGGAGCGGGAGCTGCGCAGCCCGTTGCAGCGGGCGTACCTGCCGGCGATCGGGTTCGCCACCCGCTCCCGGAAGACCCGCTGGATCACCGTCGGGCTGGGCCTGCTGGTGCTGCTCGGCACCTTCGGGCTCGCCCAGAAGCTGGAGACGAACTTCCTCGACGACTCCGGCCAGGACACGCTGACCATCACCCAGGAGCTGCCGGCCGGCACCGGACTGGCCGGCACCGATCAGGCGGCCGCCAGGGTGGAGCAGGTGCTGGCCCGGACCGGGGGTGTGCGGACGTACCAGGTGACCGCGGGCGGCAGCGACCGGCCCTGGGAGGGCGGCGGCGGTAACAACAGGGCCACCTTCTCGGTGGGGCTGGACGAGGACACCGACGCCGCGGCAGTGAAGCGGACCCTGCGCCGGGAGTTCGACGCCCTCGGCGCCGAGGCCGGCCGGCTCAGCTTCGGCGCCGGGCGCGGCGGCGCGTCCGCCAACCAGCTCGAGGTGGTGGTGCAGGCCGCCGACCCCGAGGTGCTGACCCGGGCGGTCGAGGCCGCCCGCGACGCGATGACCGGTACGCCGGACGTGGAGGACGTCTCCACCAGCCTGGCCGAGCGGGTGCCCCGGGTCGAGGTCTCGGTCGACCGGGTCGCCGCGGCCCGGGCCGGGCTGACCGAGGCGGCGGTCGGGCAGCTCGTCGCGCAGGCGTACCGGGGGGCGCCGCTTGGCCAGGTCACCCTCGACGGGGGCCCGCAGGACGTCGTCCTGAGCACCGGGGCCAGGCCACCGCTGACCGTGGCCGAGCTGCGCGCCCTGCCGGTCGGCCGGGTCAGGCTCGACGCCATCGCCGACGTCGACCAGGTCGAGGGGCCGGAGCAGGTGACCCGGATCGACGGCGCGCGCAGCGCCACGGTCACCGGTACGGCCACCGGCTCCAACCTGGGCGCCACCACGCGGGAGCTGCAGAAGCGGCTGGACGCGCTGGACGTGCCGGGGGCGACCTTCACCATCGGCGGCGTCAGCGCCGACCAGAAGGAGGCCTTCGGCGACCTGGGGCTGGCCGTGCTGGCCGCCATCGCGATCGTCTTCCTGATCATGGTGGGCACGTTCCGCAGCCTCACCCAGGCGCTGATCCTGCTGATCTCCATCCCGTTCGCGGCCACCGGCGCGATCGGGCTGCTGCTGGCCACCGGCACTCCGCTCGGCGTGCCGGCGCTGATCGGCGTGCTGATGCTGGTCGGCATCGTGGTGACGAACGCGATCGTGCTGCTCGACCTGATCAACCAGTACCGGGCCCGGGGCATGGGCGTGACCGAGGCGGTGGTCGAGGGCGGCCGCCGCCGGCTCCGGCCGATCCTGATGACCGCGGTGGCCACCATCTTCGCCCTGCTGCCGATGGCCTTCGGTCTCACCGGCGAGGGCGGTTTCATCTCCCAGCCGCTCGCCGTGGTGGTGATCGGTGGTCTGCTCACCTCGACGCTGCTGACCCTGATCCTGGTGCCGACCCTCTACACGATGGTGGAGCGCACCAAGGAGTCGCTGCGGGAGCGGCGGCGTGGGCGTACCGCTGGTGCGGCGGCCGGTGTCCCCGCGACCGTCGGGGCGGGCGAGGAGCGGCCGGCGTCCCCGACCGACGGGGCGGCCCGCGTGCCGTCGCCCCGGCCGGCGCCGTCGGCGGCGCTGATCGACGGGACGGACCAGTTCGAGGTGCTGCGCCTGCCGAAGAGCCGCCGCTCGCCCCTGCCGCCGACGGAGTAACCCACCCGCCCACGCCCACCCCGCCCACCCCACTCCGGCGCCGCCTCTTTCACGGAAAGCGTGGCTGTTCCCCGCACCATGGCCACGCTTTCCGTGAATCTGCGCGGGCGGGGTGGGGTGCGGTGGCGAGGGGCGGGGGGGGCCTGCGGGTCGGATGGGCGACGGTGGTGGGTTCGTGAGGCGGTGACGTCTGCCTGGTTGGGTAGGGTGCGGGCGTGTCACCCACCGTCTCGGTCCTCGTCCGCAACCGCGACTTCCGCAACCTCTTCCTGGCCGAGCTGGTGGTCTTCGGGTCGGACTGGTTCGTCATGGTGCCGCTGCTCGTGCTCCTGCCGCAGCTGACGGGCAGCGGGGTGTGGGGTGCGCTGGTGCTGGCGGTGGACACCGGCACCCTGGCGTTGATGCTGCCGTACACCGGCACGGTCGCCGACCGGTTCGACCGGCGCAAGATCATGATGGTGGCGAACCTCGCCGCCCTGGCCGGCATCCTGCTGCTGCTCGGTGTCCGCAGCGCCGGTACGGCATGGCTGGCTCTGGTGTCGATCGCCGCCGTGGCGGTGGCCAAGGCGTTCTACTCGCCGGCCGCCCAAGCCGCTCTGCCCAACGTGCTCGACCCGGAGGAGCTGGCCGCCGGCAACGCCGTCGCCGGCTCGGCCTGGGGCACCATGACGGTCGTCGGCGCCTCCCTCGGCGGCATGTTGAGCGCTGCCGCCGGCCCGTACGTCAGCTTCTGGGTGGCGGCGGGCAGCCTCGCGCTCGCGGTGGGGCTGGCGGCGCTGATCCGCCGGCCGTTGCAGGCCGAGCGGGACCCCGACCGGCCGGCCCCGCGCACCTGGCCGGCGATCCGCGAGGCGCTGCGCTACATCGGGCACCATCCCCGGGTCCTGGGCCTGGTCACCGTCAAGTCGGCGGTCGGCCTGGGCAACGGCGTGCTGACCGTCTTCCCGCTGCTCGCCGGGGTGTACGGCGTCGGCGCCCTGGGCACCGGCCTGCTCTTCGCATCCCGGGGCGCGGGCGCCCTCGTCGGGCCGATCCTGATGCGCCGGGTGCTGACCAACCGGGCCTGGCTGCTGCCCGGGCTGGCCCTGTCCATGTCCCTCTACGGCCTGGCCTACCTGGGCACCTCGGCGGTGAGCTGGTTCCCGCTGGTCCTGGCGCTGGTCTTCGTCGCCCACTTCGGTGGTGGCAGCAACTGGGTGCTGTCCAACTTCGCCTTGCAGGGCGAGGTACCGGACCGGCTGCGCGGCCGGGTCTTCGCCACCGACATGATGCTGGCGACGCTGGCCATCTCGGTCAGCCAGCTCGTGGTGGCCCTGGTGGTGGACTCGGTGAGCGAGCGGACGGTGCTGGCCGGCTGCGGCCTGGTCACCCTGGTCTATGCGGTCGGCTGGCGGTTCGCCACCCGGCGGCTCTCGCTCACCGACCCGGCCGTCGACCCGGATCCGGCGGCGGTCCGGTGACGCCCGCCGCCCGGCGGGCGGCCGTTCCCAGGGTGCGGGCGATCCGGCGGACTGTCGGCGTCGCGCCCTAGCATGGGCCGGTGCCGTTGACATTCGAAACCGGTCCCGTGCGGGTCCGGGTGCCCGCCACCAGCGCCAACCTGGGGCCGGGTTTCGACTCGCTCGGGCTCGCCCTGGGGCTCTACGACGACGTCGCCGCCGAGGTCACGGCGGGCGGCGTGCGGGTGACGGTGACCGGGCAGGGCGCCGGGGACCTGCCCGACGACGATCGGCACCTGGTGGCGCGGGCGATGCGGGGGACGTTCGACGTGCTCGGCGCCCAGCCCCCGGGGTTCGTGGTGGAGTGCGTCAACCGCATCCCGCAGGCCCGCGGCCTGGGTTCCTCGTCGGCGGCCATCGTCGCCGGGGTGCAGCTGGCCCGCGCCCTGGTGGTCGACGGCGCACGGCTGCTCGACGACGACGCCGCGCTCCGGCTGGCCGCCGAGATCGAGGGTCACCCCGACAACGTCGCGCCCTGCCTGCTCGGCGGCTTCACCGTCGCCTGGACTGAGCCGTCCGGCGCCCGTGCGGTGTCGCTGGCGGTCGCCGAGGGGGTCCGGCCCACGGTCTTCGTTCCCGAGGAGCGGGGCCTCACCGCGGTCGCCCGGGCGGCCCTGCCGGCCACCGTGCCGCACCGGGACGCCGCGCTGAACGCGGGTCGGGCGGCGCTGCTGGTGCACGCGCTGACCGCCGATCCGGCGCTGCTGCTGCCGGCCACCGTCGACCGGCTCCACCAGGACTACCGTGCCGAGGGGATGCCGGGGACGGCTGCCCTGGTCAGGGAGTTGCGTGCGGCCGCTGTGGCGGCTGTGGTCAGTGGGGCCGGCCCGACCGTCCTGGCGCTGACCGAGGTGTCGGAGGGCTTCGACGCGGGAACAGACTGGCAGCTCTGGCGGTTGCCCATAGACGTCAGCGGTGCCCGGGTTGCCCGGGGTAGACTTGGACACGCCGAGCGGGACCCTGTTGCCGCAGGTCGCAAGAGTTGATTACGCTCTAGACTTAGCACAGCCGCGAAGCATGCGATCTCCTGCGGGTCGGCGCACCCCCGAAGCTCTCGGCGGTCAGCCCGTCACCCCTGCCAAGGCCCACGCCGCACCGCAGTTTCCACAGGTCGCCGCAGACGGCGAGACCTGCTCACCGATCGTGGTGAGTCGGGAAACCGACCGGCTGCTGTGTTACAGACTCCCGCGACGCGTCCATGCGAGGCGGGTGCACCGAGGCCGCCCGGCCACCTGCTTTTCGACTCCGGGCAGTCCCGGCCTATCGAGGGAAGGAATCCATTGAGCGACACCACCGACGTGACGTCGGATGTTTCCAACGTCGCTGGCGAAGCCACCACCACCGCCGCCCCCACGCGTCGTCGGCGCAGCGGCACCGGCCTGTCGGCGATGCTGCTGCCAGAGCTGCAGAGCCTGGCCGCGTCGCTCGGTATCTCCGGCACGGCTCGCATGCGTAAGGGCGAGCTGATCAGCGCGATCACCGAGCGGCAGGGCGGCGCCGCCGCCGGGACCCCTCGACCGCGGGCCGAGGTCGCGGCCGCGGCCGCTCCCGCCCGTGAAGAGGTGCACGCGGAGGTGCGGGAGGAGCGGGCCGACAC
>JBARAE010000666.1:0-1583 GCA_049791715.1 Micromonospora sp. | reverse complement strand
CGGTGACGCCCGGGTCGGTGACGTCGTCGGCGAGGACGAAGGCGACCTCGGCCTCGACGCGGGGTTGCAGCAGCCGGTCGAGGCTGATCGCCCCTGACTCCGCACAGGCCATGTCCTCGAAGAGCATGCCGAAGTCGGGCCGGTCGACGCCGAGCTGACGCTGCACGGCCGCCGAGGTGAGCCCGACCTTGCGCCCGACCGGCCGCCCGCCGTCCCGGATCCGGGCCTCGGTCAACCGGTGCTGGACGGCGTAGGCGAGCGTCTCGTCATCGGGGCCGATGAGGTCGCGGACCGGCGGGCAGGGCGTGCGGGTCTGCGCGGCGATACGCAACCGGCGGTAGGCGGCGGCGACGGGATCGGGGGTGCCGTCGGTCATGAGGTCTCCGTGGCCGGGCTGCCGCCGGTCAGGCGGGTGAGGGCGTCGTAGAGGGCGCGGGCGTGCAGGTCGAACAGCGGCCTGAGGTCCACGCTGTCGCCGCCGATCTCCTTGGCAATGAAGAGCCCGTCGGCGCCGGCGATGGCGTACGTAGCTACCAGGTCGATCGCGTCGCGGTCGGCGTCCGGGGCGAGCGTGGCGAGTACGGCGGCGAGCCGCGCGCGGGCGACGTCCCGGACCTGCAGGTACATGCGGCGGGCGCTGGGCTCCTCGGGACGGCGCTCGAGGGTGAGCATGAGCCCGAGGCGGAGAAAGTCGGGCGAGTCCAGCAGGGTCTTGGCGACCTGACCCGCCAGCGCCGCGACGCGTTCCAGCGCGGGGTCGCTGTCGTCGCCGGGAAGGGTGAGCGCGTCGGCCCAGATGTCGAAGCTGCGCTCGATGACGCCGGCGATGAGATCGTCCTTGTTCGTGAAGTGCCAGTAGATGGAGCTGGCGGGCAGGCCGCACTTCTCGCTGACCAGCGCGATGCTCGTGCCCTCGTAGCCACGCACGCCGGCGACCTCGGCAGCGGCGTCGAGGATTCGGCGGCGGGACTCCTCGCCGTTGGCCCGCCGCTTGCGTTCGCCACGAGATTCCGTCATCGCACGCTCCCTGTGTTTCCGGTGGATGTCTTGACGATGTCAGCAGTGAAGCTTACCGTAGCGGCCACTACAACTGTAACGCTCATTACATTAACGGTGTCGGGCTCGGGAGGTCACGTGAGCGTCGGGGAAGCCACTGCGAATCAGCGCCTGGTGAGGGTCGGCGCGCGGGACATCGCGGTCACCGAGCGGGGGGCCGGCGAGGCGGTGGTGCTGCTGCACGGCGGCGGACCAGGGGCCTCAGGGATGTCGAACTATGCCCGTAACGTCGATGCCCTCGCCCAGCGGTTCCGCGTGGTCGTGCCGGACCTGCCCGGCTACGGCCGGTCCAGCAAGGACGTCGACCAGTCGGATCCGTTCGGCGACCTGGCCGCCGCCGTTCGCGGGCTGCTCGACGCGCGCGGCATCGACCGGGCCCACCTGGTCGGCAACTCCTACGGCGGTGCCGCCGCGCTGCGCCTGACGCTGGATCAGCCCGACCGCGTCGGACGCCTGGTCCTCATGGGCCCCGGGGGGATCGGCACGACCCGACGTCCGCCGACTCCCGGCCTGAAGCAACTGCTCGC
>JBARAE010000665.1:0-16689 GCA_049791715.1 Micromonospora sp. | reverse complement strand
GAGGTGCGCTTCGAGCGAGGCCGGGCCCGGACGTTCGACCTGGTCATCGGCGCGGACGGGCTGCACTCGACGGTACGCCGGCTGGCGTTCGGCCCCGAGTCGGCGTACCTGCGCCCGCTCGGCCACCACATCTCGATCTTCAGCGTGCCGGCGGAGTTCGGCGAGGACCGGACCGAGCTGATGCACCCGGCCCCGGGGCGCACCGTCGGCGTCTACCGGACGGCCGGGGCCCCGGACGCCCGGGCGCTCTTCCTGTTTCCCTCGCCCGAGGGCGGCCACGACCACCGGGACGTGGCCGGGCAGCAGGCGCTGCTGGCGGCGGCGTTCGCCGGGGTGGGCTGGCGGGTGCCGGGGCTGCTCGACGCGATGCGGGACGCGCCGGACTTCTACTTCGACTCGATGAGCCAGGTTCGCATGGATCGCTGGTCGACCGGGCGGATCGGCCTGGTCGGGGACGCCGCGTACGGGCCGTCGCCGGCGTCCGGGCAGGGCACCAGCCTCAGCCTGGTCGGGGCGTACGTGCTGGCCACCTCCCTCGCCACCGCGGGCGGGGACCCGGACGCCGGGTTCGCCGACTACGAGCGGCGGATGCGCCCGTTCGTGGAGGCGAACCAGCGGCTCGCCGAACGCAACCTCAAGGGGATGGTGCTGCGCTCGGCGGCCCAGATCCGGTTCCAGACGCTGATGCTGCGGATGATGCCGCACCTGCCCGGCCGGGAGAGCATGATCCGGCGGGTGACCGAGCCGATCCGGACGGCCGCCACCGCCATCACCCTGCCCGACGCGCCGGCCCCGCGCGCGGCCTGAGCCGTCAGCGCGCGGGCGGCTCGCCGTCCAGGCGTTCGGCGTACGCGTCGCGCAGCTCGGCCCAGCCGAAGTCCATCGCCTCGGCGCCGCGGATGGGGCCGACCGGATCGCCGGCGAGCAGGTGGTCGGCGACGTCCAGGCAGAGGTGCCAGCCGGCGGCCATCATCGGGGCGAGATCCGGCTTCTCGACCCGGTGCCGCAGGATCAGCCGGGTGCCGCCGCCGGCCGGGGTCAGCTCCCAGCGCAGCAGGCCGTCGCCCCAGGTGTACTCGAGCAGCGTCGGTCGTTCGGCGTGGAGCACCGTCCCCGGCTGGTCGAACGTCTCGTCGCCGTTGACCGTGCTGAGCGTGGCGTCGCCGGGCGTGCCGAGGTCACGGCTGGCGAGGAACGGTGCCCACTGGGCGAGTTGGCCCGGATCGGTGAGCGCGGCCCAGACCTTCTCCGGTGGGTGCCGCAGGTCCCGGACGAACACCAGGTCCCACCCTCCGTCGGCCGGTACGCGGGAGACCTCGGCGAGCGGGCCGGGGCGGAAGCTGTCGCGGTCCATCGTCACTCCTGACTGTCGAGATGGCGCTCCAGGGCGTCGAGGTGTGTCGTCCACAGTCGCCGGTACGGTGCGAGCCAGTCGTCCACGGCCTGCAGCGGGCGTACGTCGATCCGGTAGATGCGCTGCTGGGCGGCGGTGCGGTAGCTGACGAGACCCGCCTCGCGCAGCACCTTGAGGTGCTTGGAGACGGCCGGCTGGCTCATCCCCAGCGCGTCCACCAGGTCACCGACGCTGCTCTCGGCGTGCCGCAGCCGTTCGAGGATGCGGCGCCGGGTCGGCTCGGCCAGTACGGCGAAGGCGTCAACGGACACAGCCCTAACATGCCCCCTCGGTCATATGCCTGTCAAGGAATACACGCGGGTCGGGCAAGGCCCGGCATGGCCGGCACCTTGGCTCAATATGCTCGAGGCATGGAACTGCGGATCTTCACCGAACCCCAGCAGGGCGCCAGCTACGACCAGCTGCTCGCCGTGGCCCGTTGTGCGGAGGAAACCGGCTTCGGCGCCTTCTTCCGCTCCGACCACTACCTCAAGATGGGCTCGGTGAGCGGCGAGCCGGGACCGACCGACGCGTGGACCACCCTCGCCGGCCTGGCCCGGGACACCACGAGGATCCGGCTCGGCACCCTGATGACCGCAGCCACCTTCCGACTGCCCGGCCCGCTCGCCATCACGGTCGCGCAGGTCGACCAGATGAGCGGCGGCCGGGTCGAGTTGGGCATCGGCACCGGCTGGTACGCCGAGGAGCACAGCGCGTACGGCATCCCGTTCCCCCCGCTGGGGGAGCGTTTCGACCGGCTCGAGGAGCAGCTCGCCGTCATCACCGGCCTGTGGGAGACGCCGGTCGGCAAGACGTTCGACTTCCCGGGGACGTACTACCCGGTCAGTGACTCACCGGCGCTGCCCAAGCCGGTGCAGCAGCCGCACCCGCCGATCCTGTTGGGCGGCATGGGGCCGAAGCGCACCCCGCGCCTCGCCGCCCGCTACGCCGACGAGTTCAACCTGCCGTTCGCCTCCATCGAGGACTCGGTGGCGCAGTTCGACCGGGTCCGCGCGGCGTGCGCCCAGATCGGCCGCGACCCGTCCGGCATGGTCTGGTCCAACGCGCTGGTGCTCTGCTGCGGGCGGGACGAGGCGGAGGTGGCCCGACGTGCCGCGGCGATCGGCCGGGAGCCGGGCGAGCTGCGCGAGAACGGCCTCGCCGGCACGCCGGCGGAGGTCGTCGACAAGATCGGCCGGTACGCCGCGATCGGCAGTCAGCGGGTCTACCTGCAGGTGCTCGACCTGGCCGACCTGGACCACCTGGAGCTGGTCGCCGCCGAGGTGATGCGGCAGCTCTGATCGGGGGCTCCCGGCCCCGGGTCAGCGCGCCTGACCCAGGTCGCGCAGCACCGTGTCCAGCCGACCGTCCCGATCGCTGTCCAGGTAGGTGATGTCCGGTACGCCGTCGCCGTCCAGGTCGACGTGGACCACGTCGGCGATCCCGTCCCCGTCCAGGTCGGTGACGACCTCCGTCGACCCGTCGACATGGCGGGTGACGATCGAGTGCGCCACCCCGCCGGCCGTCCGCGGCGGGGGACCGGGGTGCGGGACGGGGTCCGGCTCCGGCTCGGGGGTGGGCGCCGGCACCGGAGCGGTCCGGTACGTGAACGACGTCCGCCCCTGGTCGACACCGACCCCGGTCGGGTCGATCTCCTCCTCTGAGGGGTGGACGTCGCCGCGGAGCGTCGGATCGCGGTAGCTGCTCATCGGCGTAGGGTTCCCCGGGAACGCGCACCGCAACCGTGTCCGATCGACCGGTGCCCGGCCTTGACCGGCGGGCGGATGATGCACCCGGACGGCTCGCGAACGGGGGTAGGACGTGGAGCTGCACAGAAACCGGAGTTCGCTGCCGCTGGCGCTGCTCTGCGTGCTCGGCGGGGTGGTCGTGCTGGCGTTGTCCCGCTCCGGGCGGCTCCTGCCGATCGCGGTCGCCCTGGGCGCGATCGTCCTCGGTGCGGCCGTGCTGGTCGGGGCGTTGCGGCCGTTCCGCTTCGTCATCGGCCCGGAGGGGCTGGACATCCGCCGGCCCGGCCTGCGCGGGACGTACCGCTGGGAGCAGTTCGACGCGCTGGCGCTCGACGACGAGCCCCGGCCGGGCATGCGCGTCGGGTCGCCGCGGCTGCTCGGCGTGCCCTCGGCCGGGATGCCTCCCGGCCCGAAGGCCGCCGCCCGGCACCCGCTCGACGGTCGTGCCGCCGTCGTACTGCTCGACCTCGACCAGGTCCGGGAGGCGCCCGACGAGGTCGTCGCCGCGCTCGCCCGGTTCGCCGGCGACCGGTTCACCGACGTCCGTACGCCGCTGGCCACCCGGCTCGGCGGCGCGGACTTCGACTTCGCCGAGGGACTGCGCGGGTACCGGATCGAGCGGGTCGACGAGCTGGTGCGGCGCGGCCGGAAGGCGCTCGCCCACGGCGACGTGGCGGAGCGACAGGCCGCCCGGTCGGAGATCGAGCAGGCACGGGCCGCCGGACTGCCGGTGGCGCTGCGCGGGTACAGCACGCTCCAGGTCGACGCGGCGCTGGACCTGCTCTGCGCCGCGCTGGCCGACGAATCGCGCACCGACCGGAAGGCCACCCCGTGACCGACGCTCCCGCCCACCTCGGCAACCGCCCCGGGCCGACACCGCGCGTCCCGGTCGAGGACGGCGTCGGGCGGAACTGGGCGGGCAACATCCGGTACGCCGCCCGCCGACGGTACGAACCGTCCAGCGTGGACGAGCTGCGCCGCCTGGTCGCCGGTGCCGACCAGATCCGGGCCGTCGGGAGCGGCCACTCGTTCAACCGGCTCGGCGACACCAGCGGGGACCTGGTCTCGCTGTCCGGGTTGCCGTCCACCGTCGAGCTGGACCCGGAATGCGGCACGGTGACGGTCTCCGCCGGCCTGCGCTACGGCGACGTCGCCACCCGCCTGCACGCCCGCGGGTACGCGCTGGCCAACCTCGCCTCCCTGCCGCACATCTCGGTCGCCGGCGCGGTCGCCACCGGCACCCACGGCTCCGGTGACGCCAACGGCAACCTGGCCACCGCGGTCGCCGCCCTGGAACTGGTGACCGCCGAGGGCGACCTGCTCACCGTCGACCGCTCCGACGACCGGTTCGCCGGGATGGTGGTCAACCTCGGCGCGCTGGGCGTGGTCACCCGGATCACGCTCGACGTGGTGCCCACCTTCGACGTCCGCCAGTACGTCCGGCTCGGCCTGCCCCGGGACGCCCTCGAGGCCGCCTTCGCCTCGGCGTACAGCGTCAGCGGGTTCACCGACTGGCGGTCGGACCGGATCGGCCAGGTGTGGCGCAAGCAGCGGGCCGACCAGCCGTCGCCCCCGGCGGACTGGCTGGGTACGACGGCGGCCGAGGCGGACCGGCATCCGGTGCCTGGCATGCCGGCGGAGAACTGCACCCCGCAGCGCGGCCTGCCGGGCCCCTGGCACGAGCGGTTGCCGCACTTCCGGCTCGGGTTCACTCCGAGCAGCGGGGACGAGTTGCAGTCGGAGTACCACGTGTCCCGCGACGTGGCCGCCGACGCGCTGGCCGCGCTGGACCCGGTGGCCGAGCGGATCGCGGCGGTGCTGCAGATCTGCGAGCTGCGGACGGTCGCCGCGGACGGGCTGTGGCTGAGCCCGAACCACGATCGGGACAGCCTCGCCATCCACTTCACCTGGATCGGCGACGAGGCGGCGGTCACCCCGGTGGTCGCCGAGGTCGAAGAGCGGCTGGCCCCGTTCACGCCGCGCCCGCACTGGGGCAAGGTCTTCGCACTTCCCCCGGCGGCGGTGGCCGCGGCCTGGCCCCGGCATGCCGACTTCCTCGCCCTGCTGCGCGAACTCGACCCGATCGGGAAGTTCCGCACCGACCTGCTGGACCGGTACTTCCCCCGGGACTGAACCTCAGTGCTGGCTGGCGGCCATCTGGTCGCGCAGGCTGCTGCGCTGCACCGCCCGGCTGATGTCGCTCGGTGACACGATGCCGACCAGCCGCTGGTCGGTCACCACCAGCGCCCGGCCGTCGGCGCACTCGCTGAGCCGGGGAAGCAGGTCGTTCAGCGGCTCGTCCGGGGAGGCGAGCACCAGCTCGTCGGACCGGCAGGCCACCTGGGCCAGGGTGGTCGAGGCGCGCTGGTCGGCGGGGATGCCGCGGACCCGGTCCAGGGTGACCAGCCCGACCGGCCGGCCCTCCTCGATCAGCGGCAGCGCCGAGTGCCGGTACGCGAAGAGGTAGTGGTCGACGAAGTCGGCGACGGTCATCTCCCCGGCGGCGGTCTGCGGCTGCGGCGTCATCACGTCGGCGACCCGTACCCCGCGCAGCGCGCTGCCCATCCGGGCCTGCCGCTCCTCCATGCCGGCCGCCCCGATCAGGAACCAGCCGATCAGCGCCAGCCAGAGCCCGCCGAGCGCCGCGCCGGACAGGAACCGCCAGAGTCCGAAGGCGATCAGCAGGGCACCGAGACCCCAGCCGGCCCGGGCCGCCACCACCGACGCCTTGGTCCGGTCGCCGGTGGCCTTCCACACCGCCGCGCGCAGCAGCCGGCCGCCGTCCAGCGGCGCGGCGGGCAGCACGTTGAAGACGGCCAGCAGGATGTTGATGCCGGCCAGCCAGGACAGCGCGCCGAGCAGCAGCCCGCCGCCGCCGGCCAGCGCGATCACCACGGCGATACCGCCGAAGAAGAACCCGATCAGCAGGCTCACCAGCGGGCCGATCCCCGCGATGCGCAGCTCGGCCCCGGGGTCCTTCGCCTCCCCCTTCAGCTCGGAGACCCCACCGAAGAGCCAGAGCGTGATGCCCTCCACCCCGATCCCGTTGCGCTTGGCGACCACCGAGTGGGACACCTCGTGGGCGAGCAGGCCGACGAAGAAGACCACCGCGGCGCTCAGCCCGGCCGCCACGTACTGCCAGCCGGGATGGCCGGGGTAGCTGCGCGGGAACAGACTGGCCGACAGCGCCCAGGCGATCAGCAGGAAGATGACCAGGACGCTCCAGTTGACGCCAATGGGTACGCCCGCGATCCGACCAAGCCGGAAGCTCGCCCTCATATGTCCGTCATACCCCCGTGGTGACCCGCCATGCCAGGGCCGTCCGGCCTCACCGGCCGGGCGCTTCGGAGACCACGGTCGGCGAGACCGTGTTCGCCATCTCGACCGCCCAGTCCAGCGCGTAGTCGGCCTCCTGCTCCCAGCCCGGCTCGCCCCCGACGAAGTGCGACCGGCCGGGGAACTCGTGGTACGCGGTGACCGCCCGGGAGGACCGGTAGAGACCCGCGTTGGCGGAGACCACCGACGGCGGCACCACGTGGTCGACGCCCCCGGCGAGCAGCAGCAGCGGCGCCCGGTCGGACCGGTGGGTGTCCACCTTCGTGGCCGCGTCCGGGTCCAGGTTGGCGAAGGCGGCCTCGAAGAACAGGTGCCCCGAACCGGGGACGGCGTACCGCTCCCAGGCCGCGTCGGAGTCCGCCCGGCTCATCGTGTTGCCGAAGGCGTAGTGGAAGTCGTCGGGCGTGAACGGTACGGCGCGGTGCCGGTTGGCCGGGTTGCGCAGGATGGAGAAGCCGGACCGCAGGGTACTGAGCGGCAGCTTGAGCACGCCCTTGATCTGGGCCGGGTGGATGCCGACCCCGGCTGCGCCGAGCCCGCGGTCGAGCAGGAGCTGGGTGAAGAGCCCGCCGAACGAGTGTCCCATCACGATGGGCGGCCGGGGCAGCGCGCGGATGATCCGTTCGTAGTGGTCCACGACGTCGGTGACCCGCTGCCCGGCGATCGGCGTCGGGTCCTCCCGCAGCGCCTCGACCTCGGCCTCCATCCCGGGCCAGGCCGGGGCGAGCACCCGGAAGCCCCGAGCGGCGTAGCGGCCGACCCAGCGTTCCCAACTGCGCGAGGTCATCCAGAGGCCGTGGATCAGCACGATCGTGTCGACCCGTGCGGTGGGCGCGCTGGCCATGACGGTTGCCTCCCGGTGTCGCGACGGTGGAAGCGCCGCTTACCCGCCTGGTCCGCCGGCAACCCCGGGAGCGGCCGGTCAGCGCGGCGGGATGTGTCCGGCGACGCCGCGGATCAGCAGGTCCAGCCCGAACTCGAACCGTTCGTCCCCGCCACCGGCGAGCAGCTCCTCCATGTGGCCGCGGATGTTCGGGTACGACTTCTCCGGCAGGCTCCCGAAGTACGTCCGCAGCTGCCCGAGCAGTGCCTCCCAGTACGTCCGCATGTCCTGCCCCGAGGCGCGCACCTTCTCCGCGTAGAGCGCGCCCTCGTAGGCGTCGCCGGCGATGTAGAGGAAGAGCCGGTCGAGGAACCAGGCCGCCGGCTGCGCCGGCACACCGCCGGCGATCAGGACGGCCAGCATCCGCTCGGTCACCCGCAGCGCGTTCGGGCCGGTGGGGATCCGGGCCAGTGACGCGAGCGCCAGGTTGCTGTGGCTGGCGTAGATCCGGTACGCCTGCCGGGCCACGTCGCGGATCTGCTCGGCCCACCGCTGCGGGTCCGGGTCCGGCACGGTGATCTCCGCGCTGACCCGGTCGACGAGCAGTTCGAGTAGTTCCTCCTTGCCGGAGACGTGGGCGTAGAGGGAGGCGGGTCCGGTGCCCAGCTCCTGGGCGACCCGCCGCATGCTCAGCCCGCCCAGCCCCTCCTGGTTGATCACGGCGAGGGCGGCGTCGACGACCGCCTGCTGGCTCAGTGGCTGACGGGTGGCCCGGTTGCGGGCGCGGGTGCGCCAGGGCGGGGCGGGGTGCTCGGTCACGGGTGACCTCCGGGTCGGGGACACCGAACATCGTACTTGCCGCGAACGGCGTTCGTTATTAGAACAGTGTTCGTAAACGAACAGCGTTCGTCGCATCCTGGAGGTTCTCGATGTCCCACCTCGCCCCCGGGGAGACCCGACCGGCTCCCCCCGAAGCCGGCGGCCACCGCTGGCCCTGGCTCGCCCTCGCCGTCATCCTCACCGCGGAGGTCATGGACCTCCTCGACGTCCTGGTCACCAACCTCGCCGGTCCGGCCATCCGCGCCGAGCTGGGCGGGCCGGCCAGCCTGATCCAGTGGCTCGGCGCCGGGTGCACCCTGGCCATGGCCGTCGGCCTGATCACCGGCGGACGCCTCGGCGACCTGTACGGCCGGCGCCGGATGTTCCTCATCGGCGTCCTCGGCTTCACCGCCGCCTCGGCGGTCTGCGCGACGGCCACGTCGCCGGGCATGCTGATCGCCGCGCGGGTCGCCCAGGGACTCTTCGGCGCGGTGCTCCTGCCGCAGGGACTGGGCATCATCAGGGAGGTCTTCCCGCCCCGGCAACTGGCCGCGGCCTTCGGGGCGTTCGGGCCGGTGATGGGCATCGCCGCCGTAGGCGGCCCGATCCTGGCCGGCTGGCTGGTCGACGCCGACCTGGGGGCACCGGCTGGCGGGCGATCTTCCTGATCAACCTGCCGCTCGGCCTGCTCGCCACCGCCGGGGCGCTGCGCTTCCTGCCCGAGTCCCGCCCCGGCCACGCCACCCGGCTGGACCTCCCGGGCGTCGGGCTGGTCGCGATCGGCGCGCTGCTTCTGGTCTACCCGCTGGTGCAGGGGCGCGAGCTGGGCTGGCCGGCCTGGACGTACGCGATGATGGTGGCGGCGGTCGTCGTCTTCGCCGCGTTCGGCCGGTACGAGGTGCGCCGGCAGCGGGCCGGGAAGGACCCCCTGGTCGTGCCCTCCCTGTTCCACCGCCGGGCGTTCACCGGCGGCCTGGTCGCCGGCCTGGCGTTCTTCACCGGGCTGACCGGCTTCTCGCTGGTGTTCAGTCTCTGGCTGCAGCTCGGGCTGGGCTGGTCGCCGCTGCGGGCCGGTCTGGCCGGCGTGCCGCAGGCGATCGGCATGGTGCTCGCCTTCGCGGTCGCCGGGGCCGGCCTGGCCCGCCGCCTGGGCCGAACCTTGATCCACGTCGGCCTCGCCGTGGTGCTCGTCGGCGTGGCCGGGATGCTGCTCACCCTGCGCCTGGTCGACGGTGACCTCTCCGCGTGGCAGCTCGTGCCCGCACTGCTGCCGGTCGGCTTCGGCATGGGCCTGGTGATGGCACCGTTCTTCGACATCGTGCTGTCCGGAGTGGAGGAGGCCGAGACCGGCTCGGCCTCCGGCACCCTCACCGCTGTGCAGCAACTCGGCGGGGCGCTCGGGGTCGCCCTGCTCGGCACGGTCTTCTTCGCCCAGTTCCCGAACGGCTCGGAGCCGGCGGTCCGGGTCACCCTCTGGGCCGAGATCGGGCTGCTCGCGTTGACCTTCGCTGCCGCGTTCCTGCTGCCCCGCCAGGCCCGCGAGTCCGCGGAAGCGGCGCACTGACGGATGGTTCCCCGGGCGGCGCGCGGTCGCCCGGGGACGACGCCCTGACAAATGTCACGGTCGTAAGGTGACGCGCGCTCCGGGAGCCCGGCACGGACGCGGCGGAGCATCATCGTCATGACCGACACCCCACCGGCCGTCGAGCTGGCCGGACTCACCAAGACCTTCGGCCCGGTGACCGCCGTCGACGGCCTCAGCCTCCGGATCGCGCCCGGCGAAGTGGTGGCCTTCCTCGGCCCCAACGGCGCCGGAAAGACCACCACCGTGGACATGCTGCTCGGGCTGGCCCGCCCGGACGCCGGCACCGTTCGCATCTTCGGCGGCACCCCCGCCGACGCCGTCCGGCACGGCCGGGTCGCCGCCGTGATGCAGACCGGCGGCCTGCTCAAGGACCTCACCGTCGCCGAGACGGTACGGATGACCGCCCACTTCCACGCCCGCCCCCGCCCGGTCGGCGAGGTGCTGGAGCGGGCCGGCATCGCGGACCTCGCCGACCGTCCGGTGGGCCGGTGCTCGGGCGGCCAGCAGCAGCGGCTCCGGTTCGCCCTGGCGCTCCTCCCGGACCCCGACCTGATGGTGTTGGACGAGCCCACCACCGGGATGGACGTCGAGGGGCGACGCGACTTCTGGCAGGCGATCCGAGCCGACGCCCGGGCCGGCCGGACCATCCTCTTCGCCACCCACTATCTCGACGAGGCCGACGCGTACGCGGACCGGATCGTGCTGGTGCGGCAGGGGCGGGTGGTCGCCGACGGCACCACCGCCGAGATCAAGAACCTGGCTGCCGGGCGCGTCGTCCGGGCCACCCTTCCCGGGGCCGACCAGGCCGCGCTGGCCGCGCTGCCCGGCGTACGGGCGGTGGAGGTGCGCGGCGAGGGCGTGCTGGTGCGTACCGACGACTCGGACGCCGTCGCCCGGCACCTGCTCACCCGCACCGCCGCCCGGGACGTCGAGATCACCTCCCGCAACCTCGAAGACGCGTTCCTCGCCCTGACCACCGACAGCCTGACCGCCGAGACCATCGGAGCCTGAGATGACCGTCGCCGCCTCGCCCACCACCGCATCGCCCACCCACCGCGTCGACCGGCGACCGCCCGCCCTCGGCGGGTTCTCCACCGCCGTGCTGGCCATCGAGATACGCCGGCTGCTGCGCAACCGCCGGACGTTGATGTTCACCCTGGTCATGCCGGCGGTCTTCTTCCTCCTCTTCGGACTCCCGCAGCGCGGTGACGACCTGCCGAACGGACGCCCCGTCACCGCCTGGGTCATGATCAGCCTCGCCGTCTACGCCGCCATGGTCGCCACCACCAGCGCCGGGGCCGCGGTGGCCACCGAACGGGCGCTGGGGTGGAGTCGGCAGCTCCGGCTCACCCCGCTCCGGCCCGCCGCGTACGTGGCGACGAAGGCCGCCACCGCGATGGTGCTGGGGCTGCTCGGCGTCCTCGTCGAGTTCGCCGTCGGGGCCGCCGCCGGCGTACGGGTGCCGGTTCACGTCTGGCTGCTGGCCGGACTGGCCGCCTGGCTCGGTTCGCTGGTCTTCGCGGCGTTCGGCCTCTTCGTCGGCTACCTCGCCCCGGCCGAGAACGTCATGCAGTTCATGGGCCCGATTCTGGCGATCCTGGCCATGCTCGGCGGTCTCTTCGTCCCGCTCGAGATGCTGCCCGACGTGTTCCGCGAGATCGGCCGGTTCACCCCGGTGTACGGCGTCGGCCAGCTCGCCCGGGCCCCGCTGACCGGGGACGGGTTCGACCTCGGCGCGCTGGTCAACGTGGCCGCCTGGACAGCGGTCTTCGGCCTCGGCGCGGCCCGGTTGTTCCGCCGCGACACCGCCCGGGTCTGACCGGGGGAGGGGAGGTTAGCGTGTTCACGATGCAGCTTCCGTGGGACCGGCACTATCTGGCGACCCGCCACTGGCGGGTCACCGGCTGGTTGCTCGCGGCGGTCTGGCTCTTCTTCCTCAACATCCCGCTGCTCGCCGCCCTGCACCAGCCCCAGCCGTGGCGGCGGGTGGTCGGCGCGGGGACCCTGGTCGCCTTCGGCGTCTGCTACGTCGTCGTCTTCCAGTGGGCGCGCGGCCGGCGCCTGGCACACGCCGGCATCCCGCTGGGTCGGGCGTGGGCGGCGGTGGCCCTCCTGCTCGGCCTCGGGCTGGCCGGAATCCCGGGGACCGGTGGTGACTGGTTGACCACCCTGGTCTTCGTCGCCGCCGCGGCGGTGTTCCTGCTGCCGTCCCGGCAGGCGCTGGTGGTGGTCGCCCTCGCCGCCTTGACGCCGCCCGTGACCGCCGCGCTGGTGCCCGGCTGGGAGGCCGAGGGCACGGTGGTCTTCGCGGTGCTGCTCGCCTCGTTCGCGATGTTCGGGGTGACCCGGCTGACCCAGCGCAACAGCGAACTCCAGGCAGCTCAGCAGGAGATCCGCCGCCTCGCGGTGGCGGAGGAGCGGGCCCGTACCGCCCGAGACCTGCACGACATCCTGGGCCACTCGCTGACCGTCGTCGCGGTGAAGGCCGAGCTGGCCGGGCGGCTGCTGGAGCGGGACCCGGCCCGGGCGGCCACCGAGATCGCCGACGTGGAGCGGCTTGCCCGGCAGGCCCTCGCGGACGTGCGGGGCACCGTCGCGGCGTACCGGGGGATCAGCCTGGCCGGCGAGCTGGCCGGCGCCCGATCGGCGCTGGCCGCCGCGGGCATCGCCGCGGAGCTGCCGGAGGCGGTGCCGGAGCTGCCGGTGGAGCGGGACGAGCTGTTCGGCTGGACGGTACGGGAGGGAGTGACCAACGTGGTGCGGCACAGCGGGGCCCGGCGGTGCGTGATCCGGGTGGAGCCGGACCGCGTTGAGGTCCGCGACGACGGGCGGGGCCCGGCCGGGGAGGCCGGCCCGGACGGGCACGGGTTGATCGGACTGCGAGAGCGGGCGCGCCGCCTGGACGGAACGGTGACCGTCGGCCGAGCCGCGACCGGACCGGGCTTCCTGCTCCGGCTCACCCTGCCGCCGCAGCCATGACCGGTGGGGATGCGCACCCGAGCGGGACCGGGATGACCGAGCCGATCCGGCTGCTGCTCGCCGACGACCAGGCGCTGGTCCGGGGAGCGCTGGCCGCGCTGCTCTCGCTCGAACCGGACCTGACCGTGGTCGCCGAGGTCGGGCGGGGCGACGAGGTGGTGTCCACGGCCCTCCGCACCACCCCGGACGTCGCCCTGCTCGACGTCGAGATGCCCGGCCTCGACGGGATCGCCGCCACCAGCGCGTTGCGCGCCGCCGTACCCGGCTGCCGGGTGCTGGTCGTGACCACCTTCGGCCGTCCCGGCTACCTCCGCCGGGCGATGGAGGCCGGCGCCAACGGCTTCCTCGTCAAGGACACCCCGGCCCGGCAGCTCGCCGACGCGGTGCGCCGGGTGCACGCCGGACTGCGGGTGGTCGACCCGACGCTGGCCGCGGAGACGCTGGCGACGGGCGCCAGCCCGTTGACCGACCGGGAGACCGAGGTGCTGCGCACCGCCCGGGCCGGCGGCACGGTGGCCGACCTGGCCGCGGCCCTGCACCTGTCCGAGGGGACCGTCCGCAACCACCTCTCCGCGGCGATCGGCAAGACCGGCGGCCGCAACCGCGCCGACGCCGTCCGCATCGCCGAGGAGAACGGCTGGCTGCTCGGCGACTGACCGCCGGCGGCACGTCGCCCCCGGGCATCTGAGGCCTGCTGTGGTGTCAGAGCGGCCGCGGGGTGGAACACTCGGCGAAGATCGGCAGCGGCCCGATCACTCGGACCGGCCCCACGCAGTTCTGCGCCACGAGCCCCGCCGCGCCGGCCGGATCCCGACTGCTGTCGATCGTGACCGCCACCCGCCCGTCGGCGTGCACCAGGTAGCTGTTGAGGACGGGCGCACCCTCGACCGAGTGCGCGGTCACGATCAGTCGTGCCGGCTCCCGCTGCTCGACGGCTTTCACAAGGCAGTCGGCTGCTGCCGACTCGAGGTGCTCGCCCTGCGCGACCGTCCAGGTGCCGCAGTCGGTCAGTTCCGGTGCCACCACGGTGATGTGCTTCGGGGCCGGTGCGGGGGAGCCGGCCGGCGGAGCCCCGGGGGCCTCCGGGCCGTTCGCCTGGCAGGCGCCAAGGGCCAGGGGCAGGGCCAGCAGGGCGGTTGGTCGCTTCCACACGCCACTGTGACGCGCCGGGCCCGTCCCGTGGTTCCGTCGAGCCGCCCACAAAGCGGGAGCCCCTGCGCCGCGAGGGGCGGTGCAGGGGCTCCCGGGTCGGTTCCCGCGGGCCGGATCGGGCCGACCGGATCGGATCAGGGCAGTTTCGCGCCGACGTGGATGGCGACCGCGTCGTGGGCGTTGATGTTCGCCGCGAACCAGCCGCCGGAGTCGACGGTGATCACCGGGCCGCTGCACGAGCCGTTGCTGAAGTCGCCGTGGATCACGTCGCAGTACCGGCCGGCGGGCAGCCCCGCGTAGTAGGACCGGCCGGTGATCGCGAAGTCCTCGTCGTTGATGCTCAGGTACCCCTTGCCCGCTCGACTGAAGGCGATGTGCTGGTACCCGTTGTCGTACCAGTTGGCGACGCCGGCGCCCTGGGTGGCGTTGGTGAACGCGACCATGTTGGCGATCACCCGCCAGCGGTGCTCGCACTCCCAGCCGGAGTAGCAGGTGGTGTTCAGCACCCTGTTGCTGGCGTCCGAGGGCGGGCCCTGGTCCTTGCTGCTGAACGTGAAGCTCGACATCACCGCCGGGGTCCCGTACGGCCAGGCCAGCATGAACGCGTTCGCCAGGGCGTACTCGCCGCGGTCCTTGTAGGTCAGTACCCCGCCGTCGCGCTGGGTGTCGTGGTTGTCGGTGAAGACCACCGCCTGGCTGCCGGGCAGGTAGCCCCAGGACTCGCCGAAGTTCTTCAGGTATGCCAGCCGCTCGCTGGTGAACATCCGGGCGAGGTCCTTGCCGTAGCGGAACTCGTGCACGTCGCCGTTGCCGGTGTACTCGGTCGGCTGGATCGGCTCACCGGCGCCGTAGATGACCTCCTGCACGATGTACGCAGAGCGGGAGAGCTTGCCCTTGATGGCGGCGATGTCGGCGGCCGGCATGTGCTTGCTGGCGTCCAGCCGGAACCCGTCCACGCCCAGGGAGAGCAGGTCGTTCATGTAGCTGGCGAGCCGGCTGCGGACGTAGTCCGTCTCGGTGGCGAGGTCGGCGAGGTTGACCAGCTCGCAGTTCTGCACCTCGTACCGGTCGTTGTAGTTGCTGATGTCGTCGTTGCCGTTGCGGCCGCAGTGGTGGAAGTCCTGCCAGCCGTAGTTGCCCGGGTAGCTGTAGTGCCCGTAGGTGGTGCCGGCCCAGCCGGTGCCGCCGTTGTCCTGGCCGGACATGTGGTTGACGACGGTGTCGACGATGACCTTGACGCCGGCGTTGTGGCAGGTGGTGACCATCGACTGGAACTGCGCCCGGGTGCCCTTACGGGACTCGATCTTGTAGCTGACCGGCTGGTAGGCCACCCACCACGGGCTCGCGTTGACGTGCTCCTGTGGCGGGGAGACCTGGACGTAGCCGTAGCCCTTGGGGCCGAGCACGTTGGTGCACTCGCTGGCCACCGAGGCCCAGTTCCACTCGAAGAGCTGGACGATGACCTTCTTGCTGCCGGAGGTTGCCGCGGCGGCCGGGGGAGACGCCACGGCGGTCGGTACGAGCAGGCTGGCGATCATGCCGAGGGCGAGGACCGCCGAGTGGCATCGGCGTCGATGCATCGGGACTCCTGGGGGTTGCGGGGGACGGGGGTTACCGCACGGGGGAGCGGCTCTCAGTGCCGGGTTCTTGCAATACCGGACTGAAATTTTCGGCAAGGTTACAAGCGTGTTGCAACGGCTGTCAATGGATGGAAATGCGTCACTGCGCGGGGGCTACACGCGCGCCGAGGTGGAACGGTTCGACGGACCGACCGAGAAATTCGCCACCGGCACTGATCCGTCCGCCCCGACCGTCCGTACTGGAGGAGGGAACAGGGTCTCGCGAGACGATCGAGGAGCAGATGGCCCGGGCAAAGCAGAACGAGAAGGCGGCGACCGTCCGGACCACCAGCACCAGTCGCGGTGTGCGGACCCGGTCCAAGCCCGCGATGGTCGCGCTGACCGCGTCCGTCCTGGCCCTCGCGTGGGCCGGCGTCGAGCTGGCCGGCGCGGGCCCGACGATGTACGCGTACAGCTTCTTCTTCACCGAGTTCTTCGCCGGGGTGGTCGCCCTGGTCTCGCTGAGCCTCACCGTGATGATGGGGCTGCTCGCCACCGACCGGCTGGTGCTGCTCATCCGCCACCGGGTGCTGCTGCAGTCCGCGCACCGGGCCACCGGCATCCTCGGCGTGGCCGGTCTGGTCCTGCACGTCATCACCAAGATCTCGACCGGCCGGGCCGGCCCGACCGACGCCCTGGTGCCGTTCATCGGTGGGCGGGGCCTGTACGTCGGGCTCGGCACGGTGGCCTCGTTCCTCATGGTGAGCGTCCTCTGGACCGGCCTCGTGCGGGTCCGCTTCGCCGGCGTCGGTCCGAAATGGTTCTGGCGGGCGCTGCACTCCATGGCGTACGTCTCCTGGCCGTTCGCGCTGATCCACGGCCTGAACGCCGGGCGGCCGGCGAAGTCCTGGGTGGTGCTCAGCTATCTCGCCTGCGTCCTGCTGGTGGTGCTGGCGCTGCTGGTCCGCCTCTCCGTCCACGTCGGCCGGCGCAGCCGGGAGCAGCACCAGGCCGCCGCGCTGAACAGGGCGATGGCCGGCAGGCCGGCGGAGGAGAGCCGGGGACTCCTCGCCGGGCTGGGCCGCAGGCGCTCCGGCGACGAGGAGAAGAGCCGGGCCGGTCGGGACCGGGACGGCGGCTGGGCGGAAACCACTGCCACCTCGTGGAGTGCGCCGGCCGGTACTGCCCGGCGTGCTGATCCGGGCCGGTTCGCCGTACCGGTGGTGCCCGAGCCCGGCTCGCTCCGCGAGCCGGTCCGGGCGGCGGCGGCCCGCCGCCGGCACCAGGAGGAGCCG
>JBARAE010000664.1:0-5091 GCA_049791715.1 Micromonospora sp. | reverse complement strand
TCGAGCCCCCCTCTCAGCCCGGTACACCGGACTCCCGTGGGTCACTTGCGGGCCTACCGTACGACGGATGCGCCGATCCGCCAAGGGCGGAGTCCGGCTTTTCCCACAGACCGTCCCATCGCGACGGTGCGGGCAGCACGTGACCCCGCCCTCACGCCATGCTGTCGGGATGCCCTCGTCCGCGCGCATTCCTCGACGGCTGTCGTTCCTGCCGTTCCGCGGTAGCGCCGCCGTCGCCGAGGGGTTGCTCACCTGGGCGATGCTGCGCGGCCCGGCATGGCGGCGGCTCCTTCCCGACGTCTACGTGCACCGCGACGGCTACCGCCCGAACGACCACCGGATGTGGTGCGACGCCGTCGCGCTGCGCCTGCCGCCCGGCGCGGCCGTCGCGGGACGCAGCGCCGCCTACCTGTGGGGTGCCGACCTCCTCGCCCGGGAGGCGCCGGTCACCGTCCTGCTTCCGCGTACCGCCCGTATGCGCCCCCACCCGCGGGTCCACGTCGTCCGCTCGGCGCTACCGGGCACCGATCTGACGCGCTTCGCCGGCCTGCCGGTGACCACCGCGCTGCGGACCGCCTTCGACCTCGGGCGGCAGGGTCCGCGCACCGATGCGCTGGTCGCCGTCGACGCGCTGCTGTACCGCCGGGTGGTGAAGCTGCCCCTCCTGCTCTCCTACGCGGCGGCGCGCTCCGGCTGGGGATGTCGCTGCTGCGGGAGGTGCTGGCAGTGGCGGAGCCGCTCAGCGAGTCCCCGATGGAGACCCGCCTCCGGCTGCTCCTGCTGGACGCCGGGCTCGGCCCACTCACCGCTCATCACGACGTGCTCGATGCCCGTGGCCGCTTCGTCGGGCGGGTCGACCTGGCCTGGCCGGCGCTTCGCGTCGCGGTCGAGTACGACGGCGACCACCACCGGGAGCGGGCACACTTCCGCCAGGACGTCGCTCGCCTCAACGCCCTCCGCGCGGCCGGCTGGCTGGTCCTCCGCTTCACCGCCGACGACGTCCTCCGCCACCCGGCCCGCACCGTCGCCCTGGTCACCCAGGCACTCCACGAACGCCGCAGCGCGGGCCTCCGCCGCTGACCCCTCCCTTCCCCTTCCGCCCGCCCCTCGTACCCGCCGCCACTCGTACCCGCGGCCACCCGTCACCCGTCACCCGTCACCCGTCACCCGTCACCCGTCACCCAGCATCAGTGGAACGCCATGAAGGTCAAACGAGAGCCGTGACCTCCATGGCGTTCCACCCAGCACGTCACCGCCCGAAATGGACACCCCCGCCGCGCCGGCCTGTCGCGGTCGCTTTCGCACAACCACGGCGGCCGTCGGTGGAACCCCATGGACGACAAACGGGGGCGGTGACATCTATGGCGTTCCACCGACCGACGGGAGTACTGCGGTGCGGCCGGTACAGCACTGCCCGGCCGCCGTGCAAGCGGCGCCGGGAAAGCGGGTTCGGCGGGTCAGAGGATGGCGTCGAGGACGTCGAGGTCCTCGTCGGAGGGCTGCCACGTGCCCGCCTCGGCGTTCGCGCGCACCTGCTCCGGCGTGGTGGCACCGGCGATCACCGAGGTCACGGCGGGCCGGGCGGCCAGGCCGCCGATGGCGACCTGGAGCATCGAGATCGCCCGCTCGGCCGCGTACGCGTCGATCGCTTCGATGGTGTCCCAGTCAGCGGCGGCGAGGCGCTGCGCGTACCGGCCACCGCCGGCGAGGCGGCTGCCCGCGGGCGGGGCCTCGTCACGCTTGTACTTGCCGGTGAGCAGGCCGTTGGCCAGCGGGAAGAACGGCAGCATGCCGAGGCCGAACCGCTCGCAGGCGGGGATGACCTCGGCCTCGACGGAGCGCTCCAGCAGCGAGTAGTGGTTCTGGGCGGAGATGAAGCGGCTCCGCCCCTGGGAGGACGCGGTCCAGTCTGCGTCGGCGATCTGCCAGCCGGCGAAGTTGGAGTTGCCGAGGTAGCGCACCTTGCCGGCACGGACGAGGTCGTCCAGCGCGGCGAGTGTTTCGTCGATCGGGGTGCCCGGGTCGGGCTCGTGCATCTGGTACAGGTCGATGTGGTCGGTGCCGAGCCGGCGCAGCGACGCCTCGACCGCGCGGGCGATGTAGCGCCGGGAACCCCGCGCACCCAGGTCCGGCCCGTTGAGGCCGTTCATGTCCATGCCGAACTTGGTGGCCACCACTACGTCGTCCCGACGGCCCTTCAGCGCCTGGCCGAGCAGTTCCTCGGAGGCGCCCTGCGGCTCGCCGTAGATGTCGGCGGTGTCGAAGAAGTTGATGCCGGCATCGAGGGCGGCGTCCACCACCGCCCGGGTGCCGTCGAGGTCGAGCTTCCGGCCGAAGTTGTTGCAGCCGACGCCGACCACGGACACCACGAGCCCGGAGTCGCCCAGCCGGCGGTAGGTCATCTCAGTCACGAGATCACCCTATGCCCGCCCGGCCGGGCCCACCGGTCACCGGGGCGGACCGGCTCTGCCGGCCCGCCCCGGTCAGGCCACGTCCCAGACCGGCTCGGCCGTCTCCACCACCTCGCCGTCACCCCGGAACAGCACGAACCGGTCGAAGGAGCGGGTGAACCACCGGTCGTGGGTGACCGCGATGACCGTCCCCTCGAACGCCGCCAGCCCCGCCTCCAGCGCCTCCGCCGAGGCGAGGTCGAGGTTGTCGGTGGGCTCGTCGAGCAGCAGCAGGGTGGCGCCGGAGAGTTCCAGCAGCAGCACCAGGAACCGGGCCTGCTGCCCGCCGGAGAGGGTGCCGAACCGCTGGTCGCCCTGGCCGGCCAGCTCGTACCGGCTGAGCGCGGCCATCGCCGCGTGGCGGTCCATCCCGGCCCGGTGCTCGTCCCCCCGCCAGAGGATGTCGACCAGCGACTTCCCCATCAGCTCGGGCCGGTCGTGGGTCTGCGAGAAGTGCCCGGGCCGCACCCGCGCCCCGAGCCGGACCTTGCCGTCGTGGGTGACCGGTGCGAGCGCTGCGGCCCCGTCGACCGGGGTGTTGGCCGGGTCGGGGTCGGTGCCGCCGCGGGCCAGCAGCCGCAGGAAGTGGGACTTCCCGGTCCCGTTCGCGCCGAGCACGGCGACCCGGTCGCCGTACCAGATCTCCAGGTCGAAGGGGTAGGTCAGGCCGTCGAGCTCGAGCTGCTCGGCGATCACCGCGCGCTTGCCGGTCCGCCCGCCGGTCAGCCGCATGCGGATGTCCTGGTCCTTCGGCGGTACAGGCGGCGGGCCCGCCTCCTCGAACTTGCGCAACCGGGTCTGCGCGGCCTGGTACCGCGACGCCATCCCGTCGTTGTACGCGGCCTTCTGCTTGTACATCAGCATCAGCTCGCGCAGCTTCTGGTGTTCCTCGTCCCAGCGGCGGCGCAGCTCGTCGAGGCGGGCGTGCCGGGCGACCCGGGCCTCGTGCCAGCTGGCGAACCCGCCCGGGTGGACCCAGGCGCTGCCGCCCTCGACGGCGACGACCCGGTCGGCGGTCTGGGCGAGCAGCTCCCGGTCGTGCGACACGTAGAGCACGGACTTGCCGGACTCCCGCAGCCGGGCCTCCAGCCAGCGCTTGCCGGGTACGTCGAGGAAGTTGTCCGGCTCATCGAGGAGCAGCACCTCGTCAGTGCCGCGGAGCAGCAGTTCGAGGGCGAACCGCTTCTGCTGACCGCCGGAGAGGGTACGCACCGGACGGTCGCGGGCGGCGTCCCACGGCAGGTCGAGCACGATGGTGGCGACGGTGTCGAAGAGCACCTCGGCGTCGTACCCGCCGACCTCGCCCCAGGCCGCGAGCGCGTCCGCGTACGCGAGCTGGGCCTTGCCGGCCGCGGTGCTGTACTTGCCGCGGACCTCGGCCGCGCGCATGGCCGCTTCGGTGGTGGTGAGCCGGTGGCCGGCGTCGCGTAACGCGGGCGGAGCGAGCGAGAGGGCCAGGTCGGCGAGGGTGGAGTCGTCCCCGATCATGCCGATGAACTGCCGCATCACGCCGAGCCCACCGGAGCGGGAGACGCCGCCGGTCTTCACCGGCAGGTCGCCGGCGACCATCCGGAGCAGGGTCGTCTTGCCGGCGCCGTTGGGGCCGACCAGGGCCACCTTCGCGCCCTCACCGACCCGGAACGACACGTCGGAGAAGAGTTCCCGACCGTCGGGCAGGATGTGCCCGACCGCTGCCACGTCCACGTATCCCACGCCGGCATCCTGCCCGAGGGGCGGGGATGAGCGACATTCAATTACCGGGTGACGCGCAGCACCCGGTAGCCCTTCTGGCTGGCGCGCCGTTCCACCTGCCAGCCCTGCTCGACCAGCCAGCGGTGCAGCGAGTCACCGCCGAGGTGCCGGGCGACGACCAGCCAGGCGACGCCGTCCGGGGCGAGCCGGGGCAGCCAGCGTCGGAGCAGCTCGTGCAGCTCCGCCTTGCCGATGCGGATGGGCGGGTTGGACCAGAGCTCAGCGAAGGAGACGTCGTCCGGTACGTCGTCCGGCGCGATCACCCGGACCCGCTCGCCGGCGCCGACTCGTTCGGCGTTGGCGGCGGTGAGTTCCCGGGCGCGCTCGTTGACGTCGACGGCCCAGACGGTGGCGGACGGCGCGCTGGTGGCCAGCACGCAGGTGATCGGCCCGAAGCCGCAGCCGAGGTCGAGCAGCGGGCCGGTGGTGTCGACCGACGGCAGCTCCGCCTTGCGCAGCAGCACGGCGGTGCCGGGGTCGAGGCGGGCGGCCGAGAAGACACCTCCGGCCGAGGTGAGGGTGTAGTCGCGCCCGGCGACGGAGAACTCGACCTCGCGCGGATGGGCGGCGGTCGCGGGTTCAGCGGTGAAGTAGTGGTCGCCGGTCACGTTCCGCATTGTCGCACCGCCGCCCGGCCGGCCCGTCGACGGTGGGACGGGGCCGGGTCGGACCGGGTCCACCGCAATTGCGTGACCTTCCACCTAAAGGGATGAACCGTCATAGTGTGGGGCACATGGTGTATCGGTACGAGTCCGATGCGGACGACTTCCCGGATTACCCGGAGCCTCGGCCGGAGCCGTGGGTGCCCGGCGCCGGTCCGCCTCCGCCGGCGCGTCCGTCGCCGTCCCGCTTCCCCGCCCCGTCACTGCCGCCGCCGGCCCGGGCGGCC
>JBARAE010000663.1:0-5912 GCA_049791715.1 Micromonospora sp. | reverse complement strand
GGTCCCGGCTGCCGCCGTCGTCGTCGGGGTCGCCGCCGGAGCGACCGATCAGCGCCCGCAGCGCCGCCTCCTGCTCGCCGGCCAGCCGGGCCAGCTCACCGCCCTCGCCGTCGAGCTGGGCGCCGCGTCGCTGCACCAGCGCCAGCACCTGGAGGACCGAGTCGTGAATGTCCCTGGCCAGCCGCTCCCGCTCCCGGGTCGCCGCCTCCAGCTCGACCGCCCGTTGCAGCCGCTCCTCGGCGGTCACCGCCAGCCGGGCGACGTGCCCGACCACCACCCCGGCGAGCAGCATGAGGATCACGCCGGTGAGCCAGGACTGGCTGACCCGCTCCCGGGTCGCGAGGTCGACCCCGCCCACCATCAGCGCCGCCACCGCACCCCGGCGCCGGCCCCCGGAGACCGCCCAGGCCAGCACCGGCCCGGCCTCCCAGACCACGGTCGGGCTGGGCACCCCGGCGCCGCGCGCCGCCGAGCCGACCGCCCACGGAGCGACCAGCATGATCGCCAGCACGACACCGAGGTCGGCCAGGAGCAGCGGCCAGCGCCGGAGGGCCGGGCGGGCGTAGCCGGCCGCCGTCGCCCCGCTCCAGGCCAGCATCACCAGCAGTACGCCGCCGGCGGCCAGCGGGTGGGCGTACCGGTCCGCGTCGCGGAGGACCAGCACGCCGACGTACGCCAGGGAGGCGAAGCGGAACACCGCGATCGACCGCCAGAGCGGGACCTCCAGGCCCTCCGGGGACGACGGCATGGGCGACACCCTGCCACAGGCGGGCCGGACGTGGGGACGGGTGGTAGGTGCGTCCCGGGAAACCCTGACGTACGGTGGAAATGCCGCGAAAACCCTGGGATCAACTGTCGGACGGGGCCATGACGAATACAGAGTCCCCCGCACCGCGTACGGTTGTGCCCATCGAACCTTCCCTTCTCATCGCCGAAGCCTTCGAACAGGCACAGGTGACCGAGTTGCGACACTCGGTCGCCTCCTGTGCGCACGCCGCGGGGCTCAGCGGGCAGCGGTTGGACGACTTCGTCCTGGCGGTCAACGAGCTGATCACCAACGCCGTGCGGCACGGCGGCGGCCAGGGCTCCCTGCGGCTGTGGTGCGGCACCGGCCACCTGGTCTGCGAGGTCGCCGACCACGGCGGGGGGATCAGCGCCCACCGGCTCGACAACCGCAGCCGCCCGGCCCCGGACACCGCGGGCGGCTGGGGTCTCTGGCTGGCCCGGGAGCTCAGCGACGCGATGGAGGTCGAGACCGGCGAGGCCGGCACGACGGTACGGATCAGCTCCACCCTCACCCTTCGCGAGCACGTCGGCCGGCACCGCGCCGACTAGCCCCACCCGTACCGTCCACCGCCGGGCGGCGGACTGCGCGCGCGGCGGGTACGGTGCTGCCGTGACCGGAGAGTTCGTCGCCGCCATCGATCAGGGCACCACCTCCTCGCGGTGCATCGTCTTCGACCGGGCCGGGGAGATCGTCTCCGTCGCCCAGCGCGAGCACCGGCAGATCTTCCCGCAACCCGGCTGGGTGGAGCACGACGCCGACGAGATCTGGGAGAACGTCCAGCGGGTCGTGCTGGAGGCGCTGGACGCCGCGGGCACCGGGCCGGACGGCCTGGCCGCCATCGGCATCACCAACCAGCGGGAGACCACGGTCGTGTGGGACCGGTCCACCGGCCGCCCGGTGGCCAACGCCATCGTCTGGCAGGACACCCGTACCGGCCCGCTGCTCGGCGAGCTGGCCGAGCGGTACGACGAGGAGCGGCTGCGCGCCCGCACCGGCCTGACCCTGGCCACCTACTTCGCCGGCCCGAAGCTCTGCTGGCTGCTGGACCACGTCCACGGGCTGCGCGAGCGCGCCGAGCGGGGCGAGGTCCTCTTCGGCACGATGGACAGCTGGCTGATCTGGAAGCTGACCGGCCGGCACGTCACCGACGTGACCAACGCCAGCCGGACCATGCTGATGGACCTGGAAACCCTGGACTGGGATCCGGAGCTGCTGGAGGCGATGCGGGTGCCGGCGGCGATGCTGCCGGAGATCCGGTCCTCCGCCGAGGTGTACGGCACCGCCGAGGGAGTGCTCGCCGGGGTGCCGGTGGCCAGCGCGCTCGGCGACCAGCAGGCCGCCCTCTTCGGGCAGACCTGCTTCCAGCCCGGCGAGGCCAAGTGCACCTACGGCACCGGCAGCTTCCTGCTGCTCAACACGGGCGCCAGCCCGGTCGCCTCCGGGCACGGCCTGCTCACCACCGTGGCGTACCGGATCGACGGCCACCCGGCCGTGTACGCCCTGGAAGGCGCGATCGCGGTCACCGGGTCGCTGGTGCAGTGGCTGCGGGACAACCTCGGGCTGATCTCCACCGCACCGCAGATCGAGGAGCTGGCCCGGACCGTCGACGACAACGGCGGCTGCTACGTCGTGCCGGCCTTCTCCGGGCTCTTCGCCCCGCACTGGCGCAGCGACGCCCGCGGCGTGATCGCCGGGCTGACCGGCTACATCACCAAGGGACATCTGGCCCGGGCGGTGCTGGAGGCCTCCGCCTGGCAGACCCGGGAGGTGGTCGACGCCATGAACGCCGACTCCGACGTGGCGCTGCGCCGGCTGCGGGTGGACGGCGGGATGACCGGCAACAACCTGCTCATGCAGTTCCTCGCCGACGTGCTGGACGTGCCGGTGGTGCGCTCCCGGATCACCGAGACCACCTGCCTCGGCGCGGCGTACGCGGCCGGGCTGGCGGTCGGTTTCTGGCCGGACCTGGCCACCCTGCGCGAGCAGTGGAGTTCGGACGCCCAGTGGACGCCGCGGATGGACCCGGCACACCGCGAGCGGGAACTGCGCAACTGGCGCAAGGCGGTGCAGCGCACCCTCGACTGGGTGGACTGACTACGCCCAGCGGTTGCCGGTGAGCTTCTCGTAGACCTCGACGTAGCGGGCCCGGGTCGCCTCGACCACCTCGGCGGGCACCTCGGGCGCCGGCGCCTGTCTGTCCCAGCCGCTCTCGGTGGCCCAGTCCCGGACGTACTGCTTGTCGTAGGAGAACTGGGCCCGGCCCGGCTGGTACGACTCGGCCGGCCAGAACCGGGACGAGTCGGAGGTCAGCACCTCGTCGCCGAGGACCAGCGTGCCGTCCGGCGCCCAACCCAGCTCGATCTTGGTGTCGGCGACCAGGATGCCGCGGTCGGCGGCGATCTCGGCACCCCGCCGGTAGACGTCGAGGGTGATCCGGCGGAGCTGCTCCGCGGTCTCGGCGCCGACCTTGTCGACCACCTGCTGGTAGGTGATCGGCTCGTCGTGCTCCCCCTTGGGCGCCTTGGTGGACGGGGTGAAGATCGGCTCGGGCAGGATCGACGCCTCCACGAGGCCCCGCGGCAGCTCGACGCCGGAGACCGCCCCGGTGCGCCGGTACTCGGCGAAACCGCCGCCGGTCAGGTAGCCACGCGCGACGCACTCGACCGGGACCATGTCCAGCCGACGGCAGCGGATCGCCCGACCGGCGAACTCGGCCGGCACGTCGGTGGCGGAGATGACGTGGTTGGGCACCAGGTCCGCCAACTGCTCGAACCACCAGAGCGACAGCGCGGTGAGCAGGCGGCCCTTGTCCGGGATCGGCGTGGGCAGCGCCACGTCGTAGATGGAGATGCGGTCGGAGGCGACCAGGATGAGGTCGTCGCCGTCGGCGTACAGGTCCCGAACCTTGCCCGAGTGCAGAAGTTCCACGGCGCCTAGTACACCATGAACGGGGCGCACGGCCCGGTGCGGCCACCGGCCCTCCCGCCGGCCCGCGATGCGGCCGGCGCCCCGAGCGTTGACACCTGCCCGGCCGGACTGTGTAAATGGTCCGTCCGCCGCACCTCACCCGCGCCCCAGGAGTACCCGTGCACGCTCTCCCGTCGGTGCCGCTCCGTCCCGGCGTCGACCGACGTCGACTCCTCGGCGCACTGGCCGGTCTGCCGCTGCTGGCCGGCGGCCTCACCGGGTGCGGTGAGGAGGAGGAGACCCGGGTCGACGATGGACCCATCGAGCTCTCCGTCTTCTGGTGGGGCGGGACCCGGCGGGCGGAGGCCACCGGGAAGGCACTGCGCCTCTACTCGCAGCAGAACCCCCGCGTCCGGTTCCGGGTCACCTGGCAGGGGCTGACCGGCTACTACGACCGGCTGGCCACCCAGGCCGCCGGGGGTAACGTGCCGGACCTGTTCCAGATCGACGACACCGTCCTCACCGAGTACACCCGGCGCGAGATCGTGCTGGACCTCAGCGACCGCGTCGCGGACAACCGCCTCGACCTGCGCGGCCTGCCGCCGGGCCTGGCGCGCTACGGGCAGGTGGACGAGCGGACCATGGCGGTCCCGGCCGCGGAGACCACCGCCGCGCTCGTCTACAACCGGGATCTGCTGCGCCGGCTCCGCCTGCCCGAGCCACGGACCGGCATGCCCTGGCAGGAGTACGTGGAGTGGGCCGCCCGGGTGACCCGGGCCTCCGGCGGCAAGGTGGCGGGCACGATGGACCCGTCCGGGGACTACCGGGCGTTCTGGCTGTGGCTGCGCGGCCGGGGCAGCGAGCTGTACCGGGGCCGGCAGCTCGGGTTCGACGCGGCCGAACTGGTCGACTGGTTCGAGCTCTGGGAGGTGGCGCGGTCGCACCGGGCCGCGCCGAGCGCCGCCCTGGTGGAGCAGGCGGACACCGGCGACCTGGCCCACCAGCTGGTCGTCACCGGGCACGCGGCCGCGTCCTTCGCCTGGTCGTACCAGCTACCGGAAATGCAGCGCTACGCGCACGACGAGCTGGGGCTGACCAGCTTTCCCGGCTCACCGGCCGCACAATGGCCGCGGGCGTCGATGTACTGGGCCGCGTTCCGGGGCACCCGGCATCCCGGCGTGGTCATGGATGTGATCAATTTCCTCACCACCAACGTGGCGGCGGGTCGGGTCCTCGGCATCGACCGCGGGCTGAACGCGAGCCTGTCGGTCCGGGGTTACGTCGAGGACGGGATCACTGACCGGGCTCAGAAGCAGGTCGTCGCGCTCGGCTCCGAGCTGCGGGACGCGCTGGGCCCGACTCCCGCTCCACCGCCGAAGGGGCACGCGAAGGTGCGGGCCCTGCTCATCGAGGCTGCCGAGGGCGTCCGCTCAGGGCGGTCCGGGGCCCGTGCGGCCACCTCCCGCTTCATCGCCCAGGCCAACGCCGCGCTGGCCGAGTGACCGAGGCGGCGGGGCCGGGAACGGACGGCGGGCCCGCAGCGGCGACGGTCGCCGGCCGCAACCCGCGTCGGGTCAGCGGGGTGGGCCGCCCCGCCGGTTACGCATCATCCGCAGCACCAGCAGCACGATCAGGACGACCACCACCAGGCAGCAGAGCAGGCCGAGGAAACCTCCTCCGCCCCGGGACCGCCGCCGGGCGGCGTCCACCACCAGCTCGCCCGGACCTGTGGACGCCCAGGCCGCGACCGGTACGAACACCGACAGCACGACCGTACCGAGGACCGCGCCGAGGCGGCCCCACCACTTGCTCCATGCAGACATGAGCCCATCCTCGCCGAGAAGCGCAACCGGGGCTTGCCGGACGGTCGGGGTCATCCTGGCCGGACACAGGCGAAGGGCCCCGGAGAGATCTCCGGGGCCCTTCGTGACAAGTAGCGGGGACAGGATTTGAACCTGCGACCTCTGGGTTATGAGCCCAGCGAGCTACCGAGCTGCTCCACCCCGCGTCGCCGTGAACAGCCTATCGCATCCCGGTCGGGGAGATCAGCCGGGTCCCCGATCAGGTCCGCCGGCCCCCGACGAGGGCCGCCGGGAACGGAAACGGCCCCGAGGATGAGATCCTCGGGGCCGTTCCGTCGTGGTAGCGGGGACAGGATTTGAACCTGCGACCTCTGGGTTATGAGCCCAGCGAGCTACCGAGCTGCTCCACCCCGCGT
>JBARAE010000662.1:0-4461 GCA_049791715.1 Micromonospora sp. | reverse complement strand
CGGGCAGCCGCGTGACGGGCCAGCCGGTCCAGGTGGTCGCCGTACCGCGCCCGGGCCGCCCGTGCGGTGTCCGGCACCGGCACCAGGGTCACCGGCCCGGTCGTGCCGACCGCCGCGGCGACCACCTCGGCGAGCAGCGCGCCCAGCGGGCGGGCCAGCCCGTGCCGGCCGCGTTCCTTGTACGCCAGCAGCCCCTCCCGCAGCGCTCCCGCGTACGGGCCGAGGGCGACACAGGGCGGGAGGCCGGGCGGGGCGGGCGTGGGGCGCGCCGGGGCGGGGCGCAGCGATTCCAGCTCCTCGACGCAGCGGGGGCAGAAACCGTGGCGCATGCCGGGCGGCCGGTCGCCGCAGCCGGCGCAGGCGGCGGGCAGCACCAGGTCGGTCAGGTCCGCCCAGAGCCCGCCCAGGTCCCGCACGAACGCCTCAGTAGAGGAAGAAGGGGGCGGTGGGGTTGGACGCCTTGCCGCCCGGCGGTGGCGTCACGCCCACCACCTGGTCGCGCTTGATGACGTCGTTCGACGCGGTGTTCCGGTAGGCCACCTTGTTGGCCTCGTACATGAACACCGCCCCGACCGAACTGCCGGCGTAGGCGGCGAGGTGGGTCACCTGTGCGCCGATGTCCCGCTTGAGCGCCGTGTCCAGCCCACCGTCCACGGTCGTCTCGTAGATCGCCGGCCGCCCTTCGAAACCGGCGAAAACCGGCCGCCCCTCGACGCCGGCGAAAACCAGCTTGTTCTCGCCGCTCCAGTCGACTGCGGAGAGGTCGGTCAGCCGGGTAACCAGACGTCGGGGCTGATCGACCGTGACGACCCCGCCGTCGAGGTTCACCACGGCGACGTAGAGGCGGCCGCCGATGATCAACGCGATCCGCTGCCCGTCGAGGGAGGCGGCCACCGCGGTCACCCTGCCCGACACGGGGAGCGAAACCGGGTACATGACCGCAGACCGGTCGAAGCGGTAGAGGCGGCCGTCAGCCACGACCAGCCCGTACGGGCGCTGCGGATCGAGCGAGCGGAGCCACACGGGACGGCCGAGTGAGGTGAACCAGCGGCCACCGCCGTTGAACAGGGAGACCGGGGCCGGCCCGGTGCCGGCCATGAGCCGTTGGCCCCGGTCGGCCTGTGCCACCACCAGCGCGGCGAGGATGTCATCGCCCGAGCGGTCGAGTGCCGCCGAGACGACCCCCTTGTTGTCGGCGGCGGCCACCGGCACGGTGCCGCTCAACTCGCCGAAGGACAGCGGACGGATCGCCCCGTCGTAGACGCAGAACCGCTGGGGACTGCCGACGATTCGGTACGCCGGGTGGCTCTCCCGTTCCTGCTTGAGGTCGACGGTCAGCCGGTTCTGGTTCTGGATCTTCAGGTCGAGTTGCCCGGTCTGGGTCCCGAGCGACCAGGCGAGCTGGGTGGCGAGCCGGGCCAATCGGTCCTTGCTGACGACGCCCGGGATCGCGAGGTTGACCTCCCAGCGCCCGTCCGAGCCGGTCGCGTTGTTGATCGGGGTCGTCCGTTCGGGCAGCCGGGTCACGGCCGGAGCCAGCCAGTCGGACGGGCCGTCGGTGAGCCACTTGACCACCTCGGTGACCAGACGCTCGGCGGGCACCGCGGAGGGCAGGTACCGCAGGTCGGGCACGAGCTGGGTCTGGTCCGAGTTCCAGAAGTAGATGGTGTGCGTGCGGTAGTAGGTGTCCAGCGCCTTGTCACTGAGCAGCAGCACGTTCTGCAGCTCGGCGATCATCAGCCCGGGGTCCTGCGCGTCGTTGGTGGACGGCGCGGGTCGCAGCTTGAACTGGTACTGCGTCTCGGTGGCCACGGGGGGTGCGAGGGTGCCGTCGGCCCGCAGCACGCCGACCTGCTGGACCTTGACCGTGACCACGCTGGTGCCGTCGTTGTTGGGCGGCGTGGCCTCCGGCTCCTCCCGCAGCCGGACGACGGTCCACGCGACGTCGCTGCCCTTCCGCTCGCGGAGCACCGCCCTCGCAGCCGGCGCGATGAACTCCTTGGCCCGGTTGTACGCCTGGTCCGGCTCCCCCGCGGCGGCCGCCAGGTAGTTGAGGATGAACTGCTTGGGGTCCTTGCTCGCGGTGTGGGTAGGCGGCTCCACCGCACCGCCGTTGAGGGATCCGGACTCCGCCGCCGGGCCGGAGCCGTCCACCTGCACCGCGGTGTTGTCCGGGATCCCGCAGCCGGCCAGACCGGCCGTGACCAGCAAGCCGCCGAGCGCGGCGGCGAGCACGCGTCGGATCACGACGTCACCTCCGCCCGGTCGTCGCCGCCGGTGGCCGGACCGATGGCCAGCGCGCCGGGGCTGCCCGGGCCGATGGCCAGCAGGCCGCCGGCCCGGGGACCGCCGAACGGCAGCGTGGCGTCGGCCGGTACCAGCCGCAGCGGGGACGTGGTCAGCCGGTCGCCGGCGCGGGCCGGCAGGGTCAGCCGGAACTGGGCCCCCTGCCCCGGCGCGCCCCACGCCTCCAGCCAACCGCCGTGCAGGCGGGCGTCCTCCAGGCTGATGGAGAGCCCGAGGCCGGTGCCGCCGGTCTGCCGGGCGCGGGACGGGTCGGCCCGCCAGAACCGGTTGAAGACGAGCTTCTCCTCGCCCGGCTTGAGGCCCACCCCGCGGTCCCGGACGGTGATCGCCACGGCGCTCTGGTCCATCCCGAGGGTGATCAGCACCGGCTTGCCCTCGCCGTGCTCGACGGCGTTGCCGACCAGGTTGCGCAGCACCCGCTCGACCCGGCGCGGGTCCACCTCGGCGATCACGGGGGTGGCGGGGACGTCCAGCTCGAGGGTCACCCCCACCCGTTCGGCCAGGCCGGTGAGCCGCTCGGCAACCCGGTGCACCACCGGCACCAGGTCGGTCGGCTCGGCGTCCAGCACGGCGAAGCCGGCGTCGAAGCGGCTGATCTCCAGCAGGTCGGTGAGCAGTTCCTCGAACCGGTCCAGCTCGGCCTGGAGCAGTTCCGCGCTGCGGGCCACCGCCGGGTCGAACTCGTCCCGCTCGGCGAAGATCAGGTCAGCGGCCATTCGGACCGTGGTCAGCGGGGTACGCAGCTCGTGCGAGACGTCGGAGGTGAACCGGCGCTGCAACCGGGACATCTCCTCCAGCCGGAGGATCTGCCGCTGCAGGTTGGTCGCCATCTGGTTGAACGAGGCGGCGAGCAGGGCCAGGTCGTCCTCGCCGTTGACCACCATCCGCTGGTCGAGCAGGCCGGCGGAGAGCCGCTGGGCCGTCCGGGCGGCCACCCGGACCGGGGTGACCACCAGCCGGGTGACCAGGGCGGCGAGCAGGCCGAGCAGGAGCACCAGGGCGAGGCCGGTGGCGAGCACGGTGGCCCGGGCGTCGGCCGCGGTGGCGTCCTGGCGGGCCAGCGGTACGACGTAGTAGAGCTCGACCTGGCCGAACCGGGTCGGTACCGGAGACCCGTACACCAGGTACTTGGTCCGGTCACCGGCGAGCTCCCCGGTGCGGATCTGGTGGGCGACGTTGCCGGCGGCCACGGAAGCCCGGAGGTCCTTGCTGATCAGCGGCCGGACCTCCACGTCCGGGGAGGTACGGGGCTCGATGAGGTCGGTGAAGTTGTCCGCAGTGATGGCGACCACGACCCCGCTGGTCTGCGATGGGTCACCCCCGGCCAGGTAGTTCACCGTGCCGTCGATGGTGTCCTGGAGCTGGGCCTCCTGCGGCTGGCTGTAGAGGCTGAACTGCTTCGCCGCGTAGTCGCTGCCGTTGCGCAGCCGGAGCAGGACGTCGGTCTCCGCGTTCTCCAGCAGGATGTTGGTGATCTTGTCGGCGATCAGGTACGCGAAGCCGCCGACCAGCAGGCTGGAGGCGACCAGGGTGATGGTGACCACCCGGACCTGCAGGGATCGCCGCCAGGTCTGGTGCAGGCCGGCGACGAGCCGGGCCGACCGGCCCGCCAGGACGCGCCACAGCGCCCGCGCGGCGTGCAGCCGGCGGGACGCGATGGTCGGCGAGTGGGGGTGCGGGGAGGTCACCACAGTGGGACCAAGGCTAGCCGGTACCGGCCTTGTAGCCCACGCCCCGCACGGTGAGGATGATTTCCGGTCGCTCCGGATCCGGTTCGATCTTGGCGCGCAGCCGCTGCACGTGCACGTTGACCAGCCGGGTGTCCGCGGCGTGCCGGTAGCCCCAGACCTGCTCCAGCAGCACCTCACGGGTGAAGACCTGGCGCGGCTTCCGGGCGAGCGCGACCAGCAGGTCGAACTCCAGCGGCGTCAGCTTCACCTCCTCGCCGTCCCGGCTGACCGTGTGCGCCGGCACGTCGATGGAGATCTGGTTGCCGGGTGGCCCGATGGTCAGCATCTCCGGCGCCACGTCCTCACCCCGGCGCAGCCGGGCCCGCATCCGGGCCACCAGCTCCTTGGGCTTGAACGGCTTGACCACGTAGTCGTCGGCCCCGGACTCCAGCCCGAGCACCACGTCCACCGTGTCGCTCTTGGC
>JBARAE010000661.1:0-5729 GCA_049791715.1 Micromonospora sp. | reverse complement strand
CCCCGTCGGCGGACGGGCGGACCGCCGCACGTCCTGCCCGCGGCGCCATCCGGCCCCGGACGGCGATGGTCGACACCAGATCTGCGACGTGGCGGCATCCGCTTGACCGGGAGCCGCCACGTCGGCGTTGTGGAGCATCCCGGTGCCCGGGCAATCAGCCAACGGCGGGGGCAGCAGGACGGGGAGAAGGATGTCGGACGCCGGGCAGCGTACGGCGACCACGCTCGCCGGAACACCTCCGGCGACACGCCGTCGCGTCAGCCCGCCTCAGGGGCGGGACGTGGTCAGCGATGCCCCTCCGGGCGCTGCCGCCACCGGTCCTCCATGCGGTCGAGGAACGACCCCCGCCGGCCCGTACGACCACGGGGGCGACGGCGGCTCGTCGTGCCGCCGACCACGTGCAGGTCGGGCGACTGGGCCCGGCGGTGCGACTGCACCGCGTAGCCCAGGGCGGCCAGCATGATGACGAAACCCGCCACTGACAGCAGCGGGGTGGTGATCACGACGCCGTAGACCAACAGGGCCAGACCAGCAATGACCACGCCGGCAGCGACGAGCAGGCGACGCCGCGTCTGGAAACGCGGGTCGCTGGCGCGCACGGCCGAGGCGAATTTGGGGTCCTCGGCAAGCGACCGCTCGATCTGCTCGAACAGCCGCTGCTCGTGCTCCGAGAGCGGCACGGCACTCCTCCCCGGTCACGTTGGTCGGCCCGGGCGGGCCGACAGACCGTGGCAGCCAACCGGCTGCTTACCCGCAAGTCTACGAGGGCCCTCGCGCGTCGGAAAGCGGGACGACCTACGGCCGGGTCGGATTTTCATTTCGACGCCGATCACGCTTGCCGAGAAGACTGGCCGGACCTATGACGGACCGCCCGAATCGGGCAGCGGCGGCGTCCGCGGCCGCCTCGGCCTCCCGCCAGCCACGCTCCGGAGCGCCCAGGGTGAGCTGGCGCGGCGTCTCCTCGGCCACGGCCAGCCCCTCCATCCGTACACCGACCAGCCGGACGGGCTCTCCCGGGTCGAGGGCTGTCCACAGCGCCCAGGCCGTGTCGAACATCTCCCGGGCGGTGTCGGTCGGCACCGGCAGGGTGCGGGACCGGTTGACCGTGCGGAAGTCTGCCAGCCGGACCTTGAGCGACAGCGTGCGGCCCACCTGGCCGGCCGCGCGCAGCCGGGTGCCGACCTTCTCGGCGAGCGCCAGCAGCGACCGGCGGATCTCCAACGGGTCGACGACATCGATGTCGAAGGTGACCTCCGCGCCGATCGACTTCTCCACGTGCTCCGGGACGACCGAGCGCGGGTCCCGACCCCAGGCGAGCTCGTGCAGGTGCGCGGCGGCCGCCGCGCCCACCGCCCGGCGGAGCATGCCGAGGGGTGCCTCGGCCAGGTCGCCGACGGTGTTGAGGCCGAGCCGGTGCAACGCCTCGGCGGAGCGCTCCCCCACCCCCCAGAGCGCCGCCACCGGCAGCGGGTGCAGGAAGTCGAGCACCCGGACGGCCGGGACCACCAGCAGCCCGTCCGGCTTGGCCCGGGTCGAGCCGAGCTTGGCCACGAACTTGCTCGGCGCCACCCCTACCGAGCAGGTCAGCTCCTGCTCCTCGGCGACCCGACGGCGGATCAGCCGGGCGATCTCCACGGGTGGGCCGAAGAGCCGGCGGGCACCCGCCACGTCGAGGAACGCCTCGTCCAGGGAGAGCGGCTCGACCAGCGGGGTGACGTCCCGGAAGATCTGCATCACCGCCCGCGAGGCGGCCGAGTACTGGCTGAAGTCCGGCGGCAGGTACACCGCGTGCGGGCAGAGGGCCCGGGCCCGGGCGGTGGGCATGGCGCTGCGGACGCCGTACCGGCGGGCCTCGTAGCTGGCGGAACTCACCACCCCGCGCGGCCCGATGCCGCCGACCACCACGGGCCGGCCGCGCAGCTCCGGCCGGCGGCGCACCTCCACCGAGGCGAAGAAGGCGTCCATGTCGACGTGCAGGATCGGGCAGCCGGTGTCGTCGGCGTCCGGCCCGAAGCGCGGATCACCGCCCCGGGGCAACGACTGGCTGCGGCCCATCCCCGCAGGCTAGCCGCCCGGTCCGACAACCCCGGAGCTACCGGCCCCGACACGGGAGCCGCCCGGTCCGACGACCCGGTCGGTCAGCCCCGTACCACCAGCAGCGGGATGGTCATCTCGACCGCGGTGTCCGAGCCGTGGTACGCCACGAGCCGCGACTCGATCGGCTTCTCCGAGCGGGTGGCCACCACCGCGTACGTGCCGCGGCAGGCCACCACCACGTCGCCGATCCGGCCCAGGTGCTCCTCGGGCACCGGGCCGAACCAGCCGGTGGCCACCGCCTCGGCGCGTTCCATCACCCGGGCGGCGTCGCCGAGCACCGCCGACCAGGCGGCCACCACGTCGGCGGCCGCCCCCGGCTCGACGTGCAGGTAGCGCACCCGCGGCTCGCCGGCGACCACCCGCACCCCGGCCCGCAGCCGCGGGTCGGTGTCCAGGTCGAAGCGGTGCGCCTGCGGCACGTTGAGCTGGCCGTGATCGGCGGTGACCAGCAGGGCGGCGTCCGGGGGCAGCTCGTCGACCAGCCGGGCGAGCAGCCGGTCCACCTCGGCGGCGGCGACCCGCCACGGCACCGAGTCGACGCCGCTCAGGTGGCCGTGCCGGTCCAGGTCCGGGTGGTAGCCGGAGACCAGGGTCGGCCCGGTGCCGGCGGCCAGCGCGGTCAGCATCTGCGCGGCGAGCGCGTCGACGTCGGAGGCGCCGCGGTAGTCGCCACCCCGGTTCGCCGCCAGGGTGAGGCCGCTGCCGCCGTACTCGGGGCGGCTGACCACGGTGACCGCGACGCCGGCCCCGCGGGCCCGCTCGTACTGGGTGGGCAGCGGCTGCCAGCGCAGCGGCTCCGGGTCGCCCGTCCACTCGATGTGGCTGAGCACCCGGTCGGTGTCCGGGACGCGCACCTTGAAGCCGAGCACCCCGTGCGCGCCGGGCGGGGCGCCGGCGCCCAGGCTCACCAGACTGGTCGGGGTGGTGGAGGGAAAACCGGAGGTCAGCCGCCTGCCGACGGTGGCGGCGAGCCCGGTCAGGGTCGGGGCGTACGGGGCGGCGGTGGGAAGCTGGTACCAGCCGAGCCCGTCGACCAGCAGCACGGCGATCCGGCGTACCCCGGCCAGCCGTGGCCGAAGCCCGAGCAGGTCGACGGAGCCGGGCACCCCGAGCACGGCCAGGGCGCTGGGCAGCACGTCGGCGAGACTGCCACCGCCGTAGTGCGGGGCGACCGGCTCGAACGGCCCGAGCGGCACCTCCGTCATGCCGGCCGGCGGGCGAAGAGGTGCAGCTGGGCGGCCACGTCCCGGTACGGGGAGCGGGCGGCGAGGGCCCGTTCCAGCTCGACCAGGGCGGCCGGCTGACCGTCCGCCACGGCGGCGGGAAGCAGGTCGGCGAGGACGCGTACGCCGTGGATCTCCTCGACGGTGAGCCCGGCGGTGGTCAGCAGCGCGGCGGCGGACTCGGCGTCGTACCGCCGGCGCAGCGTGTCCCGGGGACCGGCGGTGCCGTCCGGGTCGGCGGCGAGCGCGGCGGCGACGTCGAGGTGGCCGTTCATCGCCCGGCTGAGCACGGCGGCGGCCCGGCCGGCGACCAGGATGCTCGCGGCACCACCGTGGCGCAGCGCGCCGACCAGCGCCGACATCACGGACGCCGGGTCGTCGACGACCTCCAGGACGGAATGGCAGAGCACCAGGTCGACGCTGGCCGGCTCGACCAGCCCGGCGAGCGCGTCACCGTCGCCCTGCACCGCGCGTACCCGGTCGGCTACCCCGGCCTCGGCGGCCCGGCGGGTCAGCGCGGCGAGCGCGTCCGGGCTGGCGTCGACCACGGTGACCTCGTGGCCGGCCTCGGCGAGCGGGACGGCGAATCCGCCCGTGCCGCCGCCGATGTCGAGCACGGTGAGCCGCCGGCCGGCCCGGCGCTCCAGCTCCGCCCGGAGCACCGCCCAGATGACGGCGGTGCGGGGGGTCAGCGATCGAGTCTGCTCCACCCGGTCGAGCCTAGTCACCCGCGCCGGTCACCCCGTGCCGCCGGTGCTCACGAGTCGGCGCCGCCCTCGGGGTCCTCCTCCGCCCGCGAACGCTGAGCGTTCGCGACCGGACCGTCGGTCACCGGATACTCCCGGATATCGCACTGGTGCGGGTGCCAGTCGGCGCCCAGCCGGGTCCGCCGGCTGTTCGCCACCCCGTGGTACGTCTCGCTCATGTTCTTCCCCTCGTCATTGAGGAACGGTTGCCGAGCTCCACCTGGGCGGCGAAGCTGCTGGCGGGTATGGGAACGCTTCCTTGAACAACGTGATCACCGGAAAGATGCCGGATCCTGCTGCCCCAGGGTGCGGTGTGAGCAAACTGACGGACCGCGTGCGGAGCTGTGGTGTGGCGCACGTCTCGGGCGGACGGACCGGTTGCCGGCGGGCCGCCACCCCGGTCACCCTGGTCGGATGGTCCTGCTGCTCGCCGCCTTCGGCATCGTGCTGCTCGGTGCCTTCGCCCAGGCGGTCAGCGGCTTCGGCTACGCGCTGGTGACCGTGCCGCTGCTGGCCGCCACGATCGACCCGCGGAGCGCCGTCGTGCTCTCCGCGCTGACCAGCATCGGTCTGACATTCACCGCGGCCGTCCGCGAGCGCGGGTACGCGCAGTGGCGGGTCGCCGCGGCGCTCAGCGGGACCGCCCTGCTCGGTCTGCCGATGGGCCTGCTGGTGCTCGCGTACGCCCCGGAGCGTCTGCTCAGCGCGGTGATCGCGGTGGTGGTGCTCGGCTGCGTCGCGCTGGTCTGGTCCGAGGCCCGGCTGCACACCGGCCCGGTCGGTCTCGGCGCGGTCGGCGTCCTCGTCGGGGTGCTCACCGGCGCCACCGGCACCAACGGACCGCCGCTGGTCGCCGCGTTCCACTCGCTCGGCTACGACCCGCGCGTCTTCCGGGCCACCCTGGCCGCGACCTTCACCGGCACCGGTCTGATGGGGCTGGCCGGCTACGCGGCGACCGGCCAGATCCATCCCGACGTGGTGCGGACCGCCCTGGTCGCCCTCCCCGCGGTGCCGCTGGGCTGGTGGCTGGGCAACCTGCTGTTCCACCGGATCGACCCGGTGGTGTTCCGGCGGATCGTGCTGGTGGGACTGCTCGGCAGCGCCGGCGCCGCGCTGATCAGCCTGGTCGGCTGAGGCCCGGCGGTCGGGGCGCGGCCTGGGTCTCGGGCGGCCCCACCGGGGCGCGGGTCAGCGGAAGTCGCGGGAGGCCGGGGTGACCGGCGGCTCGATCGCATCGAGCCGGTCCGCGGTCAAGCTGGTCACCCCCTCGTGCCGCTGCAACCGGCCGCGCACCACCAGGGCCGCGCTGGTCTTCGCCACCCGCCGGTAGTGCTGCCAGAGCCCGGGCGAGCAGGTGACGTTGAGCATCCCGGTCTCGTCCTCCAGGTTGAGGAAGGTGACCCCGCCCGCGGTCGCCGGCCGCTGCCGGTGGGTGACGATCCCGCCGACCCGGATCCGCTGACCGGGCTCCACCCGGCCGAGCCGGGCGATCGGCACCGCGCCCAGGGCGTCGAGCCGGTCGCGGATGAACCGGGCCGGGTGGCTCTCCGGCGACAGGCCGGTGGCCCAGACGTCCGCGACGAGGCGATCCACCGCCTCCATCCCGGGCAGGGTGGGCGCGGCCGCGCCGGTCACCGTGCCGGGCAGCCGACCGGGCCGGTCC
>JBARAE010000660.1:0-1662 GCA_049791715.1 Micromonospora sp. | reverse complement strand
GGCCGGTACGGCCGGCTGCCGCCGCGAGTGCGTCACCAGTTCCTCGTCGAGCTGGTCCAGCAGCGCGTCCCGCGCCCCGATCGCCTCGGCGTACGCCAGGGTCAGGTGCAGCCGGAAGGCGGACGCGGCGGAGCGCGGCACGCGTACCCCGCGAATCCGGCCCCGGCCGTGCGTGTGCAGCAGCGTGAACGGCTCGTCCGGATCGTGCGCCACCCCGACGAGGTCCTCGTACGGCCACTCCTGGTGCTCGCCGCGCCCAGCCAGGATCAGCCGCCGGTCGGTCACCACCGCCATGCCGGCGTCCGCCACGGCCACGCCCTTCGGCAACCGCGGGGACCGGTCCGTCTCCTCGACGGGCACGACGGTCAGCCCGGGCGCGGGCAGGCCGGCGGCGTGCCGGGCGGTCACCTCGACGAGTTCCGCCGCGGGCTGCACGGTGACCACGACCTCGCCGGGTTCCAGCGGAATCGGCAGCCCGGCAGGTGTCGCGACCCGCTCCCCGGGCTCCTCGGCGCGGGCGCAGAGCTGTCGGAGCTGGTCGTCGTGCCGCCGCCACGCCGCCACGGCGGCCTCGTACGCCGTCCGCCGCCGCTCGTTTTCCCGCCTGACCCACCGGGCTCGCCAGCCCGAGACCGTCCCGTCCGTCGCCACCACCGGGTCGCCTCTCATCGCGAAGGGGTTCCGCGTCCACGACATACAACCCGGTACCGCGGAACAGGACACGCCTACGCGCCGACGGGTTCGGCGGAGTGTCGGCAAGCCGATCACGGGAGGCGCGCCGTGTCGGTCGGCGGCGGTACGGTCCGAGCATGGAGCAGCGGATCAGCCTGGTCACCCTCGGCGTGACCGACCTGCGCCGGGCGCGCGCCTTCTACGAGGCGCTCGGCTGGCGCGGCCAGGAGGTCGAGGAGACGGTCTTCTTCCAGGCCGGTGGCCTGGCGGTCGTGCTCTGGGGGCGCGACAAGCTCGCCGACGACGCCGGCCTGGCCGACCCGGGCGGGGACGGCTTCGGCGGGGTCGGCCTGGCGCAGAACGTCCGCACCCGCCAGGAGGTCGACGAGGTGTTGCGCCAGGCGGCCGGCGCCGGGGCGGCCGTCACGCGCCCGGCCCGGGAGACCTTCTACGGCGGGTACGCGGGCTGCTTCACCGACCCCGACGGTCACCTGTGGGAGATCGCCTGGAACCCGGGCTTCCCGCTCGCCGAGGACGGCACGCTCACCGTCCCCGACTTCGGCGGCTGAGGGTCGGTCAGGTCCAGACGGTGCGGCGCACCCCGTCGTGGCCGGCGCACGGTTCGGCCTGCCCGCCGGTCAGGCTGACCAGGCCGTCCCGGCACTGCACCAGATAGCCGCGGCCGGACCAGAAGTTGGGGGCGCACTCGAAGTAGTCGCAGACCCCCTCGGCGGGCTGGCGGATCCGGAAGCCACCGCAGTAGTCGTACCCGTACGGGTTGGCCGGGGCGCCGCAGCGCCGCTCCCCGGTGGGCTGCGGCGAAGCGGACCGCCTGCTCGGCGTGGCGGTGGCCGACGGGGTGGGGTCACCCGACGGGCCGGTGCTGCGCCGGGGCTTCGGCCCGGTGGTGGTCTCCACCTGCACGATCGGCGCGGCCGGCCGGGGCGCGGGGGTGGCGCTGGCCGCCGGGGTGGCGGCGGAGGCCACCTC
>JBARAE010000659.1:0-5380 GCA_049791715.1 Micromonospora sp. | reverse complement strand
GCCAGGGTGTGCTCGATGATCGGCTTACCGGCGATCTTGAGCAGCTGCTTCGGAATGCCCAGCCCCAGGCGGGTCCCGGTCCCCCCGGCGAGGATCACGGCCACCGTCCGCGAGGGGCGCCAGGGTGCCGGGCTCGCCGGCGTGGCGTCCGGTGCGGTGGTGTGGTCCTGCGACATTGCCGTTCCTCACTTCTGCGGGGGATGGAGGGTTTACGCCTGGATGACCGGGTGGTGACCTTTCGCCGGCGACCAGAAAACCTTAACGCGGACGACGGAGCGCACCGACGAGGCGGACCCGTCGGTGCGCTCCGGTGCCCTACTTCTGGCCCTCGTACGCGTCGCAGACCTCGTCGGTCGGGCCGTCCATCTTCAGGACGCCGCTCTCCAGCCAGAGTGTCCGCTCGCAGGTGTCCCGGATCGAGCTGATCGAGTGGCTGACCAGGAACACGGTGCCGGCGCTCTCGCGCAGCTCGCGGACCCGCTGTTCGCTGCGTGCCCGGAACTTGCGGTCACCGGTGGCCAGCGCCTCGTCGATCAGGAGCACGTCGTGCTTCTTGGCGGCGGCGATGGCGAAGCGCAGCCGCGCGCCCATGCCGGAGGAGTAGGTGCGCATCGGCAGCGAGGCGAAGTCGCCCCGCTCGTTGATCCCGGAGAACTCGATGATCTCCGGGGCCAGCCGCTTGACCTCCTCCGGCGGCATGCCCATCGCCAGGCAGCCGAGCACCACGTTGCGCTCGCCGGAGAGGTCGTTGAGCAGGGCCGCGTTCACGCCGAGCAGCGACGGCTGGCCCATCGTGTAGACCGCGCCCCGGTCCACCGGGAGCAGCCCGGCGATGGCCCGCAGCAGGGTGGACTTGCCGGAGCCGTTGCTGCCGATCAGCCCGATCGCCTCACCCTGGTACGCGGTGAAGGTCACGCCCTTGACCGCGTGCACCTCGCGGATGTTGGGGGCGTTGGTCTTGGACACGATGCGCTTCAGGGCGGAAACCGGGCTGGTGCCACCGGTGGCGCCCTTGTGGATCCGGTAGACCACGTGCACGTCGTCCACCACCACGGTGGGGATGCGTCCCTGGTCACTCACGGCGGTCCTGCCCGCCGGCTGGGTCTGGTCAGCCACGGCCGTACTCCTCTTCACCACGCCAGAAGTAGACGAACCCACCGACACCCATCACGATCGCCCACGCCACGGCGAGCGTCCACAGGTGCGTCGGGGACGAGATCCGGTGTACCTGGTGGGACTCGAGCAGCGAGTAGCGGGCCAGCTCGATGAAGACCAGCGGCGGGTTGGCCTCCAGCAGGGTGGCCGCCCAGTTTGGGAGGTGCTCCCGGAAGAGGGCGACCGGGTAGAGCACGCCGGAGGCGTACAGCCACGTCCGCATCACGAACGGCATGACCTGCTTGAGGTCGGTGATCTTCGAGCCGAGCCGCGCCATCACCATGGTCAACCCGACGTTGAAGATCGACTGTAGGACCAGGGTCGGGGCGATGAGGAACCAGCGCAGGGTGAGCGGCTCGCCGGTCAGCAGGACGATGCCCGCCAGCACCACCATCGACATGAGCAGCTGCTGGAACTGCACCAGCGTCACCGTGATCGGCAGCGCGGCCCGGGGGAACTGGAGGGCCCGGATCAGGCCGAGGTTCCCGGTGATCGCGCTGGTGCCGTTCTGCACCGCGGTCTGGGTGAACATGAAGATGAAGACGCCGGTGCACAGGTACGCGATGAAGTTCGGCACGTTCCGGTGCTGGGAGAGGATCACGCCGAAGATCAGGAAGTAGACCGCCGCGTTGGTCAGCGGGGTCAGCACCTGCCAGAGCTGGCCGAGCTGCGTGTTGCTGAACGTGGAGGCCACCTTCGCCCGCGAGTACGCGGTCATGAAGTGGCGGTACGCCCACAGCTTGCGGGTGTACTCGGCCAGGGGTGGACGTTCCCCGGCGACCCGTAGCCCGTACCGCTGGGCGAGCTGGGCCTGGGTCAGCCCGGAGTTGGGGTCGGCCACCGCGGTGTTGGCCATGGTCAGGCGCTCCGATCTTTCGTGCCGATGGGGAGCAGGAGAAAAGGTGTCGCGGCGATGAAATCTAGCGGCCGGTGCGGGAGCGTCGCCTCGCTGCTGCGTGGAAGGTAGTGGAAAACACGTCGGGACGCAACCGTACCGTCGTTGCGCTACATTGTCTCACGTGACGACCGAGAAGAGGCGTGCTCCCGCCGGCGCGGCTGTGCTGCGGGACGAGATCACCACGGCCATCCGCGCTGCCGTCATGCAGGAGTTGGCCGAGGTCGGCTACGGGCGCCTCTCGATCGAGGCGGTGGCCCGCCGGGCCGGGGTGAGCAAGACCGCGATCTATCGCCGGTGGCGCTCGAAGCTGGACCTGGTGCTGGACATGGTCTCCGCCGTGGCCGGGCGCAACCTGCCCCTGCTCGACACCGGCAGCCTCCTGGGCGACCTGGAGATCCTGCTGCACGTGATGGCCCGGGCGCTGCGTCACCGGCTGGCCTCGCAGATCATCCCGGACCTGCTCGCCGAAGCCGCCCGCAACCCGCAGATCGCCGAGAAGCTGCAGCAGGCGCTCGACGACTACCAGCAGGCCGTGGGCCGCATCCTGATCGGCCGGGCGATCGAACGCGCCGAGCTCTCCCCGGACACCGACCCGCGGGCGGCGGTCGACCTCATCGTCGGGCCGATCTACTGGCGGCTGGCCATCGCCCGCGCTCCGCTGGACACCGCCGAGGTGCCCCGAATGGCCGCCGCGATCGTCGCAGCGCTACAGGTAGCATGCTTGAGGCCTGTCCGCGACGAGGTGGAAGTGTGAACCCCCGGGTGCCGTCGTCCGTGACCGGCCTGATCGAGCGTGAACATCTGGTGACAACCGGTCGGACATTCAACGCGAACAGCTCGCTTCCATCAGCACCCGCTAGCATCGCCCCCCGGAACCCCCAATGAGCACTTTGTCGACAGGAGGACGCCCCATGGCTGGGCCGCACCCAGAGTTCATCCCCCCAGCACGACCGATCATCGGTGAGGCCGAGATCGAGGCGGCTGTCCGGGTGCTGCGGAGCGGCCGGGTCGTGCAGGGCCCGGAAGTCGCCGCGTTCGAGGAGGAGTTCGGCGAGCTGGTCGCCGGGCGGCACTGCGTCGCCGTCAACTCCGGCACCTCGGCTCTCCAGCTCACCCTGATGGCGCTCGGCTTCGGCCCGGGTGACGAGGTCATCGTGCCCTCGTTCTCCTTCGCCGCCAGCGCCAACGCGGTCCGGCTGGTCGGCGCCGAGCCGGTCTTCGTGGACATCGAGCCGGGCAGCTTCTGCGTCGACCCGGAGGCGGTCGCCGCCGCGATCACGCCGCGCACCGTCGCGATCATGCCGGTGCACCTGTACGGCCACCCCGCCGCGATGGACCAGATCATGGCCATCGCCGAGCGGCACAACCTGGCCGTCGTCGAGGACGCCGCCCAGGCCCATGGCGCGACCCTGAACGGCACCCCGGTCGGCGCCTTCGGCACCGCCGGCTGCTTCAGCTTCTACCCGACGAAGAACATGCACGCCCTGGAGGGCGGCATGGTCACCACCGCCGACGCCGAGCTCGCCCGCACCCTGCGGCTGCTGCGCAACCAGGGCATGGAGCAGCGGTACGCCAACGAGATCGTCGGCGCCAACATGCGGATGACCGACGTGGCGGGGGCGATCGGCCGCGTGCAGCTCGGTCAGCTCGGTGAGTGGACCGAGCAGCGCCGGGCCAACGCCAAGTACCTCGACTCGAACATCACCGGCATGGTCACCCCGCCGGTCGCCGACGCCGCCAAGCACGTCTACCACCAGTACACGGTGCGGGTCCGGGGCGACCGGGGCGCCGCCCAGGCGCGCCTGACCGAGCTGGGCATCGGCAACGCCGTCTACTACCCGACCCCGATCCACCGGCTGAAGCCGTACCTCACCGAGGACGGCAAGCCGGGCCCGTGGGAGCTGCCGGAGACCGAGCGGGCGGCCGCTGAGGTGGTCTCGCTGCCGGTGCACCCGTCGCTGAGCCAGGCCGACCTGGAGCGGATCGCCGAGGCTGCCAACCTGGCCGGGGGTGCCCGATGAGCGAGGGCCGCAAGCTGCGCGCCGGCCTGATCGGCCTCGGCGCGATGGGGCGCAACCACGCCCGCGTCCTGTCGAACCTGGACGGCGTCGAGCTGGTCGGCGTCGTCGACCCGGCCGGCGACGTCACCGGCACGCTGCGCGCCCCCGTGGTGCCGGAGCTCGGTGACCTGCTGGCCATGGGCATCGACTACGCCGTGATCGCCTGCCCGACCGCGCTGCACGAGTCGGTCGGCATGGAGCTGGCCGCCAACGGGGTCTGCGCGCTGATCGAGAAGCCGCTGGCCCAGTCCGTCGAGGCGGCCACCCGGCTGGTCGAGGCGTTCGAGTCGGCCGGCCTGGTCGCCGGCGTCGGGCACATCGAGCGGTACAACCCGGCCCTGCAGAACCTGCGCACCCGGCTGGAGGCCGGCGAGCTGGGCGAGGTCTTCCAGGTCGTCACGCGGCGCCAGGGGCCGTTCCCGCACCGGATCGCCGACGTCGGCGTGGTGATGGACCTGGCCACCCACGACATCGACCTGACCGCCTGGGTGACCGGCCAGGAGTACGTCTCGGTGGCGGCCCGGACGGTCTCCCGCAGCGGCCGGCTGCACGAGGACATGGTCGCCGTGGTCGGTCAGCTCGCCGACGGCACGATGGTCAACCACCTGGTCAACTGGCTGAGCCCGCTCAAGGAGCGGTCCACGGTGATCACCGGTGACCGGGGCTGCTTCGTCGCCGACACGCTCACCGCCGACCTGACCTTCTACGCCAACGGTGCCATCGACACCGAGTGGGAGGCGCTGCGCGCGTTCCGCGGGGTGGCCGAGGGTGACATGGTCCGCTACGCCATCCCGAAGCGGGAGCCGCTGCTCGTCGAGCACGAGCGGTTCCGCGATGCGGTCGAGGGCAAGCAGAGTGACATCGTCACGCTGCGGCAGGGTCTGCGTACCGTGCAGGTCGCCGCGGGTCTGCTCGAGTCGGCCTCCGTGGGCAGCGTCGTCGCGGTGCCGCCCACCGGCACCGACCAGGAGCCGGCGCTGCGATGAGCCCGGCGCCGGCTCGGCGGATGGCCGCGGTGACGGGACGACGGGTCCCCCGGCGGATACGGGACACCCTCCGCCGGGTGGCCGACGTCCTGCCCTGGTCGCACACCTCGGTACGGGCGGCCTGCGAGCTGACCGACACGGTTCCGCTGCTGGTGCACGCGGGGCACACCGCCGCCGACCGGGGGCTCCCGGGCATCCTCGACGCGCTGCCCCGGCTGCCCAAGGTCCACCTGGCCCTGGTCTGCGCCCCCGCCGACCGGCCCGCCGCGCAGGAGTTGCTG
>JBARAE010000658.1:0-5492 GCA_049791715.1 Micromonospora sp. | reverse complement strand
GGCGAGGTCCCCGCCCGCGCTGCCGCGGCCGCCTCCTTGGCGAGCGCCGCGCCGCCGAACAGCGCCTCCAGGCAGCCGAGGTTGCCGCAGGAGCACATCGGACCGTTCGGGTCGACCTGGATGTGGCCGATGTCCCCGGCACATCCGTCGGTGCCCCGGTAGACCTCGCCGCTGAGGTAGATGCCGCAGCCGATGCCGGTGCCGATCTTGATGAAGAGGAAGTCGTCCACCGAGTGGGCGACCCCGCCGTGCCGCTCGCCGATCGCCATGATGTTCACGTCGTTGTCGACGACCGCCGGGCAGCCGTGCTCCCGGGTGAGCAGCTCGCGCACCGGGAACCGGTCCCAACCCGGCATGATCGGCGGCGACACCGGGACGCCGTCGCGGAAGCTGACGGGGCCCGGTACGCCGACGCCGACCGCGTCGAGCCGCTCGTACGCCCCGTCCACCTTGGCCTTGTGCAGCAGTTCGTTGACCCGCTGCAGGGTCACCTTCGGGCCGGAGCGGATGTCGGCGGGCTCGGTGTAGGCGGCGACCGGTTCCAGCCGCCCGTTGACCACCTCGACGTCGATCGAACTGGCGCCCAGGTCGACGGCCGCGAAGCGCAGGTGCGGGCTGAGTTCGACCAGGGTGGACCGCCGTCCGCCGCGGGACGCGGCCAGCCCGGCCTCGGCGACGTAGCCGAGGCCGACCAGCCGCTCCAGCTCGGCGAGGAGGCGGGGGCGCGGCATCTGGAGGCGGTCCCCGAGTTCCGCCCGGGACACCGCCCCTTCATCGCGGAGCAGCCGCAACAGCCGTACGTGCAGGGGGTCCACCGTCCGCACCGGGACTCACCTCCGCGTCGGAGTCGTTCACATCGAGGCGACGTCGATCTGTCGTGTCCGACACAGTAGGAGGCTTCCAGGCGGCGTGTCCATAGCTTCGGCCGATCTGATCCAAACTTTTGTCCATTTGAGCAAAAGCACGTAGTGGATCACGAAAAGCAGACCGCCCCGCCGCGAACGGGGACGCGGCGGGGCGGCAGTGCGGGTACGGGCGGGTCAGCGGCGGGTGGCGGAGTTGCGCTTCTTACGCAGCTTGCGGTCGTCGCGCAGCTCGACGTACGGCTCCTTCTCGGCCGGGTGCCCGGCCTCGATCGCCCGGCTGCGCTCCAGTTCGGCGTCGAACTCCGCGCCGAGCAGGATGGCGATGTTGCTCAGCCAGAGCCAGACCAGGAAGATGATCACGCCGGCCAGCGCGCCGTACGTCTTGTTGTACGAGGCGAAGTTGCTGACGTACAGGGCGAAGAGGCCGGAGATCACCAGCCAGATCACCACCGCCAGTACGCCGCCCGGGCTGACCCAGCGGAAGCCGCCGTGCCGGGCGTTGGGCGAGGCCCAGTAGAGGATCGCGAACATCAGGCTGACCAGGATCAGCAGCACCGGCCACTTGGCGATGTTCCACACCGTCACCACGGTCGAGCCCAGCCCGAGCGCCTGGCCGACCTGGTCGGCCAGCCCGCCGGTGAAGACCACGATCACGGCGCTGGCCAGCAGCATCACGCCGATGACGGCGGTTACCCCGAGCCGGATCGGCAGGGTCTTCCAGATCGGCCGGCCCTCCGGGACGTCGTAGATGGTGTTGGAGGCCCGCATGAAGGCGCCGATGTAGCCGGAGGCCGACCAGAACGCGGCGAGCAGACCGATGATCGCGGCGATGCTCGCCAGCCCGCCGGATTTGCCGGCCTGGTCCATGGCCGCCTCGATGATCTGCCGGATGTTCTCCTGCGGCACCGCCTGGTTGACCGTGTCCTTGACGCCCTCGGTGGCCTTCGTGCCGAGCAGGCCGAGGACCGAGATGAGCACCAGCATGCCGGGGAAGATGGAGAGCACCCCGTAGTAGGTGAGCGCCGCCGCCCAGTCGGTCAGGCTGTCCTCCTGGAATTCCTTGACCGTGCGCTTCAACGCCGCCTTCCACCCCGCGCCGGGCAGTTCCTTCGGGCTGTCCGGCCCGTCGTCGGGCCCCACCGGACCGGGGTGGCTCCGGTCCGGACCCGACCGGTCCAGGTCGGACCGGTCCCCGGCCCGGTCCACGGCGGCGCGGGTGCGGGACACCGCGCCGGTTTCGTCGCGGTAGCGCCCGCTGCGGGCGGAAGACTCATCGGAGGCCATCGCCCCTCCCTCATCGTCAGCATCGTCCTTCTCGGGATGCCCAGCCGGGGCGCGCGGTTAACCACCTACTTGTAGAGCAGGCCCCCCATCCGACGGGACGCCACGAAGAGCCCGACCGCGGTCAGCGCCAGCAGATACCCGAGGTCCAGCAGCCACGACCAGCCGGACGCCCCGACGGAGATGCCGCGGATCAGGTGCACCGACCGGTAGAGCGGAGTCACCTCGACCACCCACCGCAGGAGGGCCGGGTACGCCTCGGCCGGGACGAACGTGCCGGAGAAGAGGAAGAGGGTGAACTGGGCCGAGCCCATCAGATCGAAATCCTGCCAACTGCGCATGAAGGTGGAGAAGGCCATACCGAGCGCGCCGAAGGCGAAGCCCACCAGCACCGCGGCCGGGAAGGCGGTGACCGCGCGACCGGCGGTGGTCAGGTCCATCGAGACCATGACGACCAGGAAGGCCGCCGAGTAGAGGGTGCCCCGGATCATCGCCCAGCCCAGCTCACCGAGGGCGATCTCGAACGGCTGCACCGGGGTCGCGATGACCCCGTCGTACAGCTTCATGTACTTCATCTTCCCGAAGAAGTTGAAGGTGGTCTCCGCCAGCGCACCGGTCATCGCCGAGGAGGCCAGCATCGCCGGGGCCACGAACGCGGCGTACGAGACGACCCGCCCGCCGGGGAGGGTGAGGTCGCCGACCAGCGCACCCACGCCGATGCCGATGGAGAAGAGGTAGAGCACCGGCTCCAGGAAGCCGGAGATGAGCACCAACCAGTACGCGGTCCTCAGCGACGTGAGGTTGCGCTCGGCCACCGAGGCCGCCCGGCGGGGCGCCCCCTCGAAGCTGACCAGCCGGGGCAGGACCAGACTGACCACGACACCCCTCCCCTAGACGACGAGCTTGCGGCGGAACACGTGCCGGGCCAGCACCCATCCGGCGACGGCCCAGCCGGCGAGATAGAGCAGGTGACCGGGGACCGACCACTGCGGCGCCACCCCGAGCGTGGCGGCCCGGCAGAGGTCCACCCCGTGCCAGAGCGGAGTGACGTACGCCAGCCAGCGCAGTTGCTCGGGCAGCGACTCGACCGGGAAGAACACGCCGGCGAAGAGCGTCATCGGGATCACCGCGAAGCGGAACAGCAGCGCCAGGTAGCTGTCGCTCGGCACCCACGCGCTGAACGCGAAGGTGGGTGCCGCCACGGCGAGGCCGAGCAGCAGCACCACCGGCAGCACGACCGGCGACCACGCCGAGTGCAGCGCGCCGAAGAGCGCGGTCACCAGCAGGAACGAGGCGGCGCTGGTGAGCACCCGGAACAGCACGAAGGCGAGGTGCCCGGCGAGGATGTCACCGACCCGCAGCGGTGCCGCACTCTGGGCGAAGTAGGTCTTGATCCAGCGGAAGTTGCTCAGCACCGGCCAGGTCGACTCGCTGATCGCCACCTGCAGCGCGGTGGAGGCGATCAGGCCCGGCACCAGCCAGTCGAGGTAGGGCACGCCGCCGACGCCCTGGTCGACGTAGGCGCCGACGCCCACGCCGAAGCCGAGCACGGTCAGCACCGGCAGCAGGAAGGACGAGAAGACGCCCGCCCGCCAGGTGCGCCGGTAGCCCACCAGGTAGTGCCCGAGCACCGCCAGCGCCGGCACCCGCGGCAACGCCGGCCGGGCCTGCTCCGCCACGCTCACGTCGGTCACCCCCCATTCTGGACCCACGACGGTCTTCCTACCTTCCGGGTACGACAGACCGCCGGTCACCCTACGGGCGGCGGCCCCGGCTGTCGTCGCAGTTTCCGCCGCCGTCGCGCCGGAGCGGCCTAGTCGACCAGGGTGCGGCCGGTGAGGTGCAGGAACACGTCCTCGAGGCTGCTGCGCCGCACCAGCACGCTGGCCGGGACGAGCCCGAGCGCGTGCACCTCGGCCACGGCCGTGTCCCCGTCGGCCACGTAGAGCAGGATCCGGTCGGGCAGCACCTCGACCCGATCTCCCAGCCCGTCGAGCTTGCCCGCGAACGACTCCTGCGACTCGGCGGCGAAGCGCAGCTCCACCACCTCGCGGGTGGAGTGCTGCTCGATCAGCGCGCGCGGCGAACCCTCGGCCACGATCCGGCCGCCGTCCATCACCACCAGGCGGTCACAGAGCTGCTCGGCCTCGTCCATGTAGTGGGTCGTGAGCACCAGCGTGACGCCCTGCTGCTTGAGCCGGAACAGCCGCTCCCAGACCAGGTGCCGGGCCTGCGGGTCGAGCCCCGTGGTGGGCTCGTCGAGGAGCACGATCTCCGGGTTGTTGACCAGCGCGCGGGCGATGGTCAACCGACGCTTCATGCCGCCGGAGAGCGGCTCGACCTTGCTGTCGGCCCGCTCGCTGAGCTGGACGAAGTCGAGCAGCTCCGCGGCCCGTTCCCGGGCCACCCGGCGGGAGATGCCGAAGTAGCGGGCGTAGGTGGTGAGGTTCTCGCGGACGGTCAGCTCCGGGTCGAGGTTGTCGAGCTGGGGGCAGACCCCCAGCCGGGCCCGGATCGCCGGGCCGTCGCGGACCGGGTCCAAGCCGAGGATGCGCAACTCGCCGCCGCTCGGCGGGGAGATGCAGCCGACCATCCGCATGGTGGAGGACTTGCCGGCGCCGTTGGGCCCGAGGAAGCCGAACGCCTCGCCCGGTCGCACCTCGACGTCGATGCCGTCGACGGCGGTGAAGTCGCCGAACCGCTTCACCAGCCCCCGAGCCTGGATGAGTGGTTGCGAAGTGGTCACCGGCCGACCCTAGCGGCCGGGTCCGACACGATCGACCGGATAACGGCGCCTCCACCGGGCGTCGGCAGGATTTCCATCAGGTGGCGCAATCATGATCGGCGATGTCCCCATTGGACCGGCGGAGTCGCGTATGGTCGCCCCGTGTCGCCCGTACGCTCCTCCGACGGCTCACCCCCCAGGCCCCGGCCCGCCGACACCGGGGACACCGCCCCCGCGCCCGACACCGCCGCCGTGCCGCTCCCGCCGGACGAGGGAGCGGTCGGCGACCCCTCCTGGGCCGACGACGGGCCGACCGGCGCCCACCACGACACCCGGGAACTGGCGGCCCGGTTCGAGGACGAGAAACCGGGGCGGGTCCTGGGCGGACCGGTCGGTGTGCTGTTCACCGGGGCCACGCTGGCCGTCGCGCTGCTCGCCCTGTGGCAGGTCTTCGTCCCGCTCCCGCAGGGCAGCAAGTACTACCTGATCATCTTCCTGGCCGGCGTCCTGCCGATGGTCTTCCTGGCGTACCCGGCTGACCTGCGGCTGCCCCGGCGGCGCCGGCCGACGACCGAGCCGACGGCGGACGACGCGAACACCCCGGCACCGGCCGGCAGGGC
>JBARAE010000657.1:0-9548 GCA_049791715.1 Micromonospora sp. | reverse complement strand
TGCCCCGGCCGAACAGCCCCGAGGCGCTGCGGGAGACCGTGCTGCGCATGATCGCCTCGCCGAACCTGGCCGACAAGACCTGGGTCACCGAGCAGTACGACCGGTACGTGCTGGGCAACACCGTGCTGGCGCAGCCGGAGGACTCCGGCGTGATCCGGATCGACGAGCGGACCGGCCTCGGCGTCGCCCTCTCCGTCGACGGCAACGGCCGGTACGCCCGCCTCGACCCGTACCAGGGCACCAGGCTGGCGCTCGCCGAGGCGTACCGGAACGTGGCGGTGACCGGCGCGAAGCCGATCGCCGTCACCAACTGCCTCAACTTCGGCTCGCCGGAGGACCCCGGCGTGATGTGGCAGTTCGCCGAGGCCGTGCGTGGCCTCGCCGACGGCTGCGCGGAGCTGGGCATCCCGGTGACCGGCGGCAACGTCAGCTTCTACAACCAGACCGGCGCGGCGGCCATCCACCCGACCCCGGTGGTCGGTGTGCTCGGCGTGCTGGACAACGTCGCGGACCGGGTGTCGATGGGCTTCGTGCCCCGGCCGGCCGGCGACCACGACCAGCTCTTCCTGCTCGGCGAGACGCACGTGGAGCTCTCCGGCTCGGAGTGGGCCTGGGTGACCCACGAGCACCTGGGCGGCATCCCGCCGCAGGTCGACCTGGCCCGTGAGCGGCAGCTCGCCGACCTGATGGCCGAGGCGGCCCGGGTCGGACACCTCAGCTCCGCGCACGACCTCTCCGACGGCGGCCTCGCCCAGAGCCTGGTGGAGTCCTGCCTGCGGCGCGGGGTCGGTGCCCGGGTCGTGGTGCCGGAGCAGTTCACCGGCGGCTCGATGCCGTTCGTCTTCCTGTTCAGCGAGTCCGCCGGGCGCGTGCTGGTGTCGGTGCCGCGCGGGCACGAGAAGGCGTTCACCGCCCTCTGTGCCGAGCGCGGGGTGCCGTGGGAGTTCGTCGGGGTCACCGACCCGGCCGGCGGTGCGCTGGAGGTGCACGGCCAGTTCCGGATCGGTCTCGACGAGCTGCGGGCCGCGCACACGGCGACCCTGCCGCGGCTCTTCGGTGGCGCGGAAGCCGCCCAGGTGCAGGTGGAGGCGACCCGCACCGGGACCACCGCCGTGCTCCCGGCCACCGCCGAGCAGCCGGTGGACGTCGACCCGGCCCCGGCCGAGGTGGAGTCCGCCGAGCCGGCCACCGATGCGCCGGCCACCGATGCGCCGCCCACGGACGCCGCCACCGACGCGCGGCTCGCCGAGGAGGACACTGCTCCGGTGAACGTGGCGGAGCCCGCGGTGGTGGAGTCGGCCGAGGACGCCCGGGCGGAGACCGCCACGACGACCACCGACGACGCCCCGGACGCCGAGGCCGGCTCGGCGACGGCTTCCGGTGCGCCCGACGAGCCCGCATCCGATCAGCGCTGAGGCGGTGGCCTCCGCCGTATACGCCCAACCTGGGTCCGGCGCCCGGTTCGACTGGGGGCTGACCGGGGCGGCCGAGCTCGGCCGGTTCTGTGCCGCGCTGGTGGTGGTGGACGTGCTGTCGTTCACCACCGCCGTCGAGGTCGCGGTCGGCCGGGGCATGCGGGTGCACCCGTTCCCCTGGGGGGAGCAGGCCGCCGAGTACGCCCGCCGGGTCGGTGCCGTTCCCGCGGTCGGCCGCCGGCAGATGACCCCGGAGCATCCGTGGTCGCTCTCACCGGCGGCGTTGCGCACCGCGCCGGTCGTCACCGACCTGGTGCTCCCGTCGCCGAACGGCTCGGCGATCAGCGCCGCCGCCAGCGCCACCGGGCTGCCAGTGGTCGCCGGCTGCCTGCGCAACGCCCGCGCCGTCGGGCGGTGGCTACGCCGTCAGGGGTACGGGTCGGCGGACGCCCCGATCGGTGTGGTGGCCGCCGGCGAGCGGTGGCCGGACGGCACCCTCCGCCCCTCGGTGGAGGACCAGCTCGGCGCGGCGAGCGTGCTGGACGCGCTGTCCGGCGTACCGGGTGGGCTGTCGGTGGAGGCCGCGATGGCGTTGGCCGTGTTGGCCAGTACGCCGGACGTGCCGGCAGCGGTGCGGGGCTGCGTCTCCGGGCGGGAGCTCATCGAGGCCGGCTTCGCCGGCGACGTGGAGGTGTCCGTCCAGGTCGACGTCTCCGACGTGGTGCCGGTACTGCGGCAGGGCGTCTTCTCCGCCGCCTGATTCCCTGCGCCCGGTGCCACTCCTGGCGGCCTTCCGCCCCGGTGTGGCCCGATCACCGGGACCCGACATCAAAAACGGTAGGGCCGTCTCGCCCTCCCGACGGCAGTGGCCGCCCGATCATCGGGCGGCCACTGTCATCGTCACGCGGGTGGGCGCTTCCGCCCCGGGGATCAGTCGTCCAGCCAGTCCAGCCGACGACCGCCCCGCTCCTGGCCCGGCCCGTCCGGGCGGCCCCGACCGGCCTGCGCCGGGTCGGCGTAGTGGGCGCCCTGGTCGTAGCCACCCTGGTCGTAGCCACCGCCGCGCTGCTGCGGCGGCTCCTGGCCGTACCCGCCCGGCTGGCCGTAGCCGTCGCCGTAACCGCCACGCTGGCCGTAGCCGTCGTACCCCTGGTGCTGGCCGCCCTCGTAACCGCCGCCGGCGGCGCCGTTGTCGTAGCCGCCACCGGCCGGGCCGCCGTACCCGCCGCCCGCGCCGTAGCCGTTGGTCGGCTCCGGCGCCCGCCCGTACTGTGCGGGGTCCTGGCCGTAGCTGCGCCCCTGGTCCGCCTGTGGCTGGTAGGTGCTGGTCGGGTACGGGTCGGCCGGCGGGGTGTACGACTGCGTGCCCTCACCGCTGTAGCGGCCGGTCGGCTCGTCGTACCGCTCGCCGTAGCCGCCGCCCTGCGCCGGCGGGTAGCCGGCCGCGCCGGCACCGTAGTCCCGGCTGTCGTAGCCGCCACCGGACGCGGGGGTGTTGCCGTAGCCGCCGCTCGAGGAGGGGGCGTTGCCGTAGCCGTTGGCGCCGTAGCCGCCCTGACCGGGCGCCTCGTCGCCGTACCCGTTGCCGGCCCAGCCGGGCTGCCCACCCGCGCCGTACGCGGCCGGCGGGGCGCCGTACGGGTCCGGCGGCACGTCGTCCACGAGCGGCCGGTGAATCATCGTCGGGGCGTCGCTGAGCGGCGCGCCGCCGACCATCGTCGGGGCGGGTCCGGCGCCCATCCCGTTCACCACCCGGGTGTGGTCGTCCGCGCCGCGGTAGGCACCTCGAGCCCCGGGCACCGGACCGACACCGGCGGCGGGGCCGACCGGCCCGTCGCCGTCGTCGTCACCCTCGTTCTTGCGCCGCATGTAGAGCAGCACGATGGTGCCGATGCCGACGGCCACGAAGAGACCACCGAGCAGGATGAACAGCCAGGAGCCGCCGCCCGATTCCTCGTTCGCCGCGGCCTGCTGGCCGGGGGTGACCTCTTCTGCGGTCTCCTCCGTGGTGGCCTCGTCGGTCGCCTCGTCGCTCGGCAGGGCCTCGTCGCTGGCCGAGGCGCTGGGGCTGGGGCTGGCCGAGACCTTGATCGGGAGGCTGAGCCGCACACCGGTCAGGCTCTGCCCGGCGCTCGCGCTGATGGTCTTGCTCACCTGAGCCTCGCCCTTCAGGGCGCCCAGCTGGATCCGCCCCGGGGCGATCGGGTTGGTGCTGGAGCCGGTGAACCGGTAGTTACCGCTGCTGTCACTCGTCGCGGTGAAGCGGTGCTGCTGGGAGTCGAGCATCATCACGGTTGCGCCCGACACCGCCTCGCTGTTGTCCGCGATGACGACCTTGCCCGAGATCAGCTTGACGGTCTGGGCCTCGGTCGGCGCGGGCGCCGGCTTGGCCTTGACCGTCAGGGAGAAGGTCGGCGTGGCCGGGTTGGAGACATCGGGAACGACGCGGACGGTGACCGTCGTGCTGGCGTCCGGCGCGTTGTCGTTCGCCTTGAGGGTCAGCAGCTGGGTCTTGGGTGAACCGGGCGGCCCGTTGAACTGGAAGTTGCCGCAGCCTCCGGCGCAGCTGACGCCGGACGGCAGGCCGGTCAGGCTGATGTCGCCGCCCTTGTCGTTGGGGCCCGGGGTGATGACCACGGTGACAGTGGCGTCGCTGCCGGCGTTGATCGTGACGGACTGCGGCTGCACCACGGCCTCCGCCGCCATGGCTGGTGCGGCGGGGACGGCGAGCAGGGCGCCGACAACCAGCGCCACGACCACACCGGCCCGATGCTTCCAGGCACGTCGGTGTGTTGACACGTCCACCGCCTTCCGGGTCTGATCTCCCCGCCGGCGGGCGCCGGGCCGGGGATAATCACTCACGGTACGAATACGCCGTCGGCAACTATGCCTTGTCTGACCGGATCATCTCTACCCAGGGCCAGCGTCGATGGCCGTGCAGGGAGGTCGTATCGTCCCGTCGTGTCCTCTCCGCACATTAAGTCCGCCGCGGTCGCGGCGGCATTGACGGCGCTGGACGAGGGGCGTACGCCCGAACGGCCGGTGTTCCGGGAAGCGGTCCGTACTCTCTTGGCCGTCCTCGCGGAGCGCGCCCCCGGCCGATCGGTGGAGGTGCGTGTCCCACCATACGGCGCGGTGCAGTGCGTTCCCGGTCCGCGACACACCCGGGGAACGCCACCGAACGTCGTGGAAATGGACCCGGTCACCTGGTTGGAGCTGGCCGCCGGCCGCCTGGACTGGACGGAGGCGGTCACCGAGGGTCGCGTCCGGGTGAGCGGAATCCGGGCCGACCTCTCCGAGCACCTGCCCCTCTAGCTGTACCGACGCCGGCCGGCGGTCACGGAAAGCGGCCGAATCGTGACTATGAGTGTCGACTCTGGTTCGCGTACACTGTCAGGCGACGACGGTCCCCGGCCCAGCGTGCGGAGCTCCCCCGACTCCGCCCCAGGCCAGTCCAGACCAGCATGAGGGAGCGGCAGGTGCCCCGAGGCGATGGCCGGCTGAGCCACGACCTTGACCCCCAGCGACCCGGCCCCCAGGACGCGTGTGGCGTCTTCGGCGTCTGGGCGCCCGGGGAGGAGGTCGCGAACCTCACCTACTTCGGGCTCTACGCCCTGCAGCACCGCGGCCAGGAGGCCGCCGGCATCGCGGTGAGCGACGGCTCGGGGGTGGTGGTCTACAAGGACCTCGGCCTGGTCGCCCAGGTCTTCGACGAGCCGACGCTGGCCAGCCTGCGCGGCCACCTCGCGATCGGCCACGCCCGCTACTCCACCACCGGCGGGTCGACGTGGGAGAACGCCCAGCCGACCATCCGGGCGACCAGTGCCGGCACCACGATCGCGCTGGCCCACAACGGCAACCTGGTCAACACCGCCGAGTTGCAGCGGGAGGCGGCCGGGCGCGGAATGCACCCGGACGGCTCGACCAACGACACGTCCCTGGTCACCATGCTGCTGGCCAGCCGGCCCGACCTCTCCGTCGAGGCGGCCGCCCTCGAGGTGCTGCCCCAGCTCCGCGGCGCGTTCAGCTTCGTCTTCATGGATGAGTCGACGCTCTACGCGGCCCGCGACCCGCACGGCGTACGCCCGCTGGTGCTCGGCCGGCTGGAGCGCGGCTGGGTGGTCGCCAGCGAGACCGCCGCGCTGGACATCGTCGGCGCCAGCGTCGTCCGGGAGGTCGAGCCGGGCGAGCTGATCGCCATCGACGAGGACGGCCTGCGCTCCACCCGGTTCGCCGCGCCGGAGCCCAAGGGCTGCCTCTTCGAGTACGTCTACATCGCCCGCCCGGACGCCACCATCGCCGGGCGGAACGTGCACGCCGCCCGGGTGCAGATCGGCCGCCAGCTCGCCAAGGAGCACCCGGTCGAGGCCGATCTGGTGATCCCGGTGCCGGAGTCGGGCACCCCGGCCGCCATCGGGTACGCCGAGGCGTCCGGCATCACCTACGGCGCCGGCCTGATGAAGAACCCGTACGTCGGCCGGACCTTCATCCAGCCGTCGCAGACGTTGCGCCAGCTCGGCATCCGACTCAAGCTCAACCCGCTGCGGCAGAACGTCCGGGGCAAGCGGCTGGTGGTCGTCGACGACTCGATCGTGCGCGGCAACACGCAGCGGGCCATCGTCCGGATGCTGCGCGAGGCCGGGGCGCTGGAGGTGCACGTGCGCATCTCCTCGCCGCCGGTCACCTGGCCCTGCTTCTACGGCATCGACTTCGCCACCCGGGCGGAGCTGCTCGCCAACGGGCTGGACAACGAGGGAATCCGGCGTTCCATCGGCGCCGACACACTGGGGTACGTCTCGCTCCCCGGGCTCATCGCCGCCACGGAGCAGCCGAAGACCCGGCTCTGCCGGGCGTGCTTCGACGGGGAGTACCCGATCGAGCTGCCGGCCGGGAACCTGATCGGCAAGCACGTGCTCGAAGGGGTGGGCCGCCGGGTCGCCGCCGAGGCGGCCGACGCCACCGGGCACACCGCCCCTCCGCTCGTCGCCACTCCGGGCGGCGTTTCCACACACCGCCCATAGCACCACCCGACGCGGGTAACGGCGCCGCCGGTGCGCCCCGCGAGAACCACTAAGGGGAGAACCGTGACGCACGTGTCCGAGCGCAGCGGCGCAGGAAGCAGCCCGACGGGGGCCGGCGGCGACCGCCAGCCCTGGACGGCCGGCACCAGTCGCACGGCGCGCAAACGCTCGGTCTCGTACGCCGACGCCGGCGTCTCGATCGAGGCGGGCGACCGCGCGGTCGAGCTGCTGAAATCGAAGGTCCGGCAGACCCGGCGGCCGGAGGTCATGGGCGACCTGGGCGGCTTCGCGGGCCTGTTCCGGCTGGACACCAAGAAGTACAAGAACCCGATCCTGGCCTCCTCGACGGACGGCGTCGGCACCAAGCTGGTGATCGCCCAGCAGCTCGACATCCACGACACCGTCGGCATCGACCTGGTCGCGATGGTCGTCGACGACCTGGTGGCCTGCGGCGCCGAGCCGCTCTTCCTGCTCGACTACATCGCCACCGGCGAGGTCGTGCCGGACAAGGTCGCCGAGATCGGCGCCGGCATCGCCGACGGCTGCCGGTACGCGGGCTGCGCCCTGCTCGGTGGGGAGACCGCCGAGCACCCGGGCGTGCTCCGCCCGGACGAGTACGACATCTCCGCCACCGGCGTCGGCGTGGTCGAGGAGAGCGAGATCCTCAGCCCGGAGCGGGTCGAGGTGGGCGACGTGGTGATCGCCATGCGCTCGTCCGGCCTGCACTCCAACGGCTACTCCCTGGTCCGGCACGTGCTGCTCGGTGCCGGGCGGATGCGGCTGGACGTGGTGATCGAGGACTTCGGCCGGCAGCGGACCCTCGGCGAAGAGCTGCTCACCCCCACCAAGATCTACGCGCAGGACTGCCTCAAGCTGATCGCCGAGGCCGAGGTGCGGACGCTGGCCCACGTCACCGGCGGCGGCATCCCGGGCAACCTGGTCCGGATCCTGCCCGAGCACGTCGACGCGGTGGTCAACCGCTCCACCTGGAAGCCGCAGCCCATCTTCGACCTGATCCAGTCCAAGGGCCGGATCGAGGACCCGGAGATGGAGGCGACGTTCAACATGGGCGTCGGCATGTTCGCGATCGTCTCGGCCGAGGACGCCGACCGGGCGCTGGCCACCCTCACCGGCCGTGGCGTGGATGCCTGGCAGGCCGGCGAGATCATCGAGGGCTCCGGCAACGTGCAGATGATCGGCCAGCACACCCGAGGTTGATCACGCTCAGGTGATCGTACGGGCACCTGATCAGGGGTTCACCCGAGTGGCCATCGCCGCCTAGCCTGAAGGTCACTTCAGGCACGGGGGAGGAGGGCCGATGGCTGCTCGGGCGCAGGCCTTCACGGGGATGCGCGGTCTCGCCGCCGTCCCCTCGTACGTGGTGATGCAGCCGACGACCCTCTGCAACCTGGACTGCGCCTACTGCTACCTGCCGATGCGGGCGGCCGACCGGCGGATGCCGCTGCCGGTGGCCGAGGCGGTCGCGGCGTCGGTGAACCCGTGGGCGGCGGCGGGTCGATTCTCGGTGGTCTGGCACGGCGGGGAGCCGTTGGCGGCCGGCCGGGAGCACCTGGCGGCCCTGCTGGCGCCGTTCGGCCCGGCGGTCGAGCACCACGTCCAGACCAACGCCACGTTGATCGACGACGCCTGGTGCGAGTTCTTCGCCGAGCATCAGATCCGGGTGAGCGTCAGCGTGGACGGGCCGCGGGAACGCAACGGGGAGCGGGTCACGCGGGGCGGGCGGCCGGCGTACGACCGGATCCTGGCCGGGGTGGCGGCGCTGCGCAGGCACGGCCTGCCCTTCTCGGCGCTCGCCGTGGTCTCCCGGCCCGGTCCGGGCCTCGCCACCGAGCTGTACGACTACTTCCTCGAGCTGGGCTGCGACGTCCTCGGGATCAACATCGAGGAGACCGAGGGGGTCAACATCCGGGGCAACGCCCACGACGCGGCGGCGGTACGGGCGTTCTGGGCGGAGTTGGTGGCCGCCTGGCGCCGGGAGCCCCGGATCCACCTGCGGGAGGTGGAGTGGTCGCTGCGGTACGCCGCGGCGGTCCTGGACGGTACGGCGGACGAGTTGCTGCCCCGCCGGCTCGACCCGATCCCCACGGTGGGCCACGACGGCTCGGTGATCGTGTTGTCGCCGGAGCTGGCCGGCTTCACCGACCCGCGGTACGGCGACTTCAGCAGCGGCAACGTGTTGGCGACCCCGCTGGCCGAGATCCTGGCCGAGGCGTCCGGTACGCCGTGGGTGGGGGAGTTCCTCGGCGGGGTGGAGGCGTGTCGGTCGTCCTGCCCGTACTTCGGCTTCTGCGGGGGCGGCCACGCCGCCAACCGCTACTTCGAGCAGGGGCGTTTCTCCGGTACGGAGACGGAGCACTGCCGCAACAGCAAGATCCACCTACTGGAGGGAGTGTTGGAGCATGCCCGAGACCACCAGTCACCGGCAGCCTGAGCGCGTCGGGGGAGCCGACCCGGATCCGGTCGCCGACCGGGTGCGGGAAGCCGCCGTCGGGTTGACCGCACTGCTCCACGAGGCGGAGGTCGCGCGCCGGCTGCGGGCGGAGGTGTCGGGCGGCGATGGTGCCAGCGCGGTCTGCGCCTGGAACCACTTCGAGAACATCCCGACGTTCTACAACTGGAACAACCGGCCTCGCTGACGGTACGCGTCCGAGATCAGGGACCCGCCGACCCGCCGGAGGCATCCGGCGGGGCGAGGTCCCTGATCATCGGTGTGCGCCGCTTTAGGTCGGCACATGCGTGAGCACGCGGGGAGTTACCGCGTGCTCAGCTGCGACCGGAGGTCAGCGGGTCGGACGGACCCAGGTGTCCGGGTCTTCGTCCGCGTGGTCCTCATCATCGTCGTCGACATACTCTTTGTAGTCGTCGTCGAAGTTGTGCTCAGACTTACCAGCACCCGCCAACTCGCGCTGCAAGGCGGTGAGGTCGGTGTTCGGGGAGTGGTACTTCAACTCCCGCGCCACCTTAGTCTGCTTGGCCTTAGCACGGCCGCGCCCCATGGCTCGACCCCCTCGCACAGAATGCGGGGCAGCCCGAAGGCGGGCCCCGATGACGTCAGGCATCTCTCGTGGCTCTTACGGTACATGGGGATGCC
>JBARAE010000656.1:0-2637 GCA_049791715.1 Micromonospora sp. | reverse complement strand
GTCGACGAGTACCAGGACGTCAACCCGCTCCAGCAGCGGCTGCTGGAGGCCTGGCTGGGCGGGCGGGACGACCTCACCGTGGTCGGCGACGCCAGCCAGACCATCTACTCGTTCACCGGGGCCACCTCGTCGTACCTGGTCGACTTCCCGCGCCGGTACCGCCACGCCACCGTGGTCCGGCTGGTCCGGGACTACCGCTCCACCCCGCAGGTGGTCGGCCTGGCCAACGCGGTCATCTCGCAGGCCCGCGGCGCCGAGGCCCGGCTCCGGCTGGAACTGCACGGGCAGCGCCCACCCGGCCCGGAACCGGAGCTGCGGATCTTCACCGACGAGCCGGCCGAGGCCAGCGCCGTCGCCGCCCGCTGCCGGGCGCTCATCGACGGCGGCACCCCGGCCCGGGAGATCGCGGTGCTGTTCCGGACCAACGCGCAGTCCGAGGCGTACGAGAAGGCACTCACCGAATCACAGGTGCCGTACGTGGTGCAGGGGGCGGAACGCTTCTTCGAGCGGCCCGAGGTGCGGCAGGCGATGGTGGCGTTGCGTGCCGCCACCCGATCGATCCCGGGGGAGACGCCGCTGCCGGTCGCCGTGGTGGAGGCGCTCGGGGCGGTCGGCTGGGCGCCCGACGCCCCGCCGGCGGGTGGCGCGGCCCGGGAACGCTGGGAGGCGCTGGCCGCCCTGGTCCAGCTCGCCGAGGAGTACGCCTCGACGCCGGAGGTGCTGCCGATCGGCCAGGCCGCCGCGGTGGAGCGGCCGGTGACGCTGGCCGACTTCAACGAGGAACTGGCCCGCCGCGCCACCCAGCAGCACGTGCCCACCGTCGAGGGGGTGACCCTGGCCTCGCTGCACTCCGCCAAAGGCCTGGAGTGGGACGCGGTGTTCCTGGTCGGCCTGTCCGAGGGCACCCTGCCCACCACGTACGCGAAGACCCCCGAGCAGGTCGAGGAGGAGCGGCGGCTGCTCTACGTGGGGATCACCCGGGCCCGGGAGTGGCTGTGGTTGTCATACGCGGCGGCCCGCTCGCCCGGCGGGCGGGCCCGGCGGCCGTCCCGCTTCCTGCCCCAGCTGGACCGGTCGGGCGGCACCGAACGGGCCGGTGCCGGCGCGGTGCGGCGGACCGAGCGGCGGCGAACCCAGGTGGTCTCCTGCCGGATCTGCGGCGCGACCCTGCTCGCCGGCGCCGACCGCAAGTTGGGGCGGTGCCCGACGTGTCCGTCCGACATCGACGATGAGCTCTACGAGCGGTTGCGGGAGTGGCGCCAGCGGGTGGCGGGGATGCAGAAGATCCCCGCGTACGTGGTCTTCACCGACGCCACGCTGACCGCGCTGGCCGAGCGGAAGCCCGGACGCACCGAGGAGCTGATCGCCATCGCCGGGATCGGCCCCCGCAAACTGGGTCTTTACGGGGATACCGTGCTGGCCCTCGTGGGGGGCGCGGCGGTGGACGACGTCTGCCCGCAGAAAAGTTTCGAAAACTCGCCGTAAATCGTTTGCCCTCGCCCGGAGGCGAGGAATAGCCTCATGGCACACCTCGCGAGCGGCGCCATTCTGGCTGCTCATGAGGGTTGAGACCGAGTCGGCACGAGGAACGTGAGGGAGGTGGCACCCGTGGAGATCTTCACCTATGAGCGTCCGGCGGCGATGCCAGCTGCCTGCGCTCCGCTGTCGGCTGTCCGGGTGGCCCTTGCCGCTCGACCGTCGGCTCCGCAGGTGCACCAGGTCAAGGTTCAGGCCGAGCTGAACCTTGCCGTTGCGCCGATTGCCGGAGTCGACGGGACCAGTGGCTTCACGGGCAAGGGCATCGGTGTCGCCAAGAAGCGCATGGATGTCCGCGGCGTTCCACCTCGAGGTAGACCGGTCTGAACCATCAGACCACCGGCTCACCTCGAGGCCGCGGAACCCGCATACCGGGATCCGCGGCCTCAGTTTTTTTGCCCCGCCGAAGTAGTCGGAAATGCGATCCACGAGATCGAAGTGAGAGAGAGGTGACCGGGCATGAGTCTGGCGTTGGCCCCGCTCGACGTGACCGTCGAGGTGGAGGCGAACCTGCCCTGCCGGAAGTTCGACCCCGACCTGTGGTTCTCCGACTCGCCTGCCGAGCTCGAGCTGGCCAAGTCGCTCTGCGGGGATTGCCCGCTGCGCGTCGAGTGCCTCGCCGGTGCGGTGGAGCGGGCCGAGCCCTGGGGCGTCTGGGGTGGCGAGATCTTCGAGCGTGGCGCGGTCGTTCCGCGCAAGCGGCCCCGTGGCCGTCCGCGCAAGGAGGACGTCGCCCGTGACGCCGCACTCCGGGTCGAGGCCGAGGCGCGACTGGCAGCCAGTGGGCTGACCGAGTCGCGTACCGCGGTCCGACTGGCAGCCTGACAACTTCCCGATCCGTACGTCCCCGCCGGTGTCACACCGGCCGTGAGAAAGCTGAAACCCATGCTGCACCTGCCGAACGGAACCGAGATGCAACTACTCCACGAAGCGTTGTCCCGGGCTCGAATGCGCCGGCCTCAGGCCGGTCGTACCACCACGAGCACTGAGGCAACCCGTTCCGCCCGTACCGTCGCCATGAACAGCCGGAGCCGATCGGCTCGCGACCTGGGCACTCTCTAGATCCCTACCGAGACGAGGGGCGGCGGCCGGAGATCCGGC
>JBARAE010000655.1:0-1796 GCA_049791715.1 Micromonospora sp. | reverse complement strand
GCGGTGGCCGCCGCGCTCGGCGTGGATTTCGCCCTGCCCGCCGCGGCCGCCGACGGGCGGGACCTGGTGGTGCACGCCAGCGCCAGCGGCGACGGCCTGCAACGTGCGCTGGACCTGCTCCGCCCGGAGGGGACGGTGGTGGAGCTGAGCTGGTACGGCGACCGCCCGGTGACGCTCTCCCTCGGCGGGGCCTTCCACTCGGGACGGCTGACCATCCGCAGCAGCCAGGTCGGCACGGTGTCCCCCCGGCGGGCCGACCGCAGCTACCGGGACCGGCTGGCGCTCGCCCTGGACCTGCTCGCCGACCCGGTGTTCGACGCGCTGCTCACCGGCCCGTCCCCGTTCGCGGAGCTGCCCGATGTGCTCGACCGACTCAGTACGGGCCGGCTGCCCGCGCTCTGCCACCTCATCACCTACGACGAGGAGTGACCCTGTGTTCAGCGTGACCGTCCGGGACCACATGATGGTTGCCCACAGCTTCCGCGGCGAGGTCTTCGGCCCCGCGCAGCGGCTGCACGGCGCCACCTTCGTCGTCGACGCCACCTTCCGCCGCCCCGACCTGGACGCCGACGGGATCGTGGTCGACATCGGGCTGGCCACCACGCACCTCAGGGCCGTCCTCGGCGAGCTGACCTACCGCAACCTGGACGACGAGCCGGCGTTCGCCGGGGTGAACACCACCACCGAGGTGCTCGCCCGGACCGTCGCCGACCGCCTCGCCGAGCGGGTGCACGCCGGAGAGCTGGGGGAGGGGGCGCGCGGTCTGGCCGGGATCACCGTCACGCTGCACGAGTCGCACGTCGCCTGGGCCAGCTACGAGCGGTCGCTGTAGCGGGATGACCGTCGTGCACGTGATGCTGCCGGGGGACATCGACGTCCCGGCCACCCCCAGCGGCGGCAACCACTACGACCGCCGGGTCTGCCGAGGACTCGCCGCGGCCGGCTGGGAGGTCCGCGAGCATCCGATGCCCGGCGCCTGGCCGCACCCCGGCCCGGGGGAGCGGGCCGCCCTCGCCGGAGTCCTCGGGGCGCTGCCCGACGGTGCGCTCGTCCTGGTCGACGGCCTGATCGCCTCGGCCGTGCCGGAGGTGCTCGCGCCGCAGGTCGGCCGGCTGCGCCCGGTGGTCCTGGTCCACATGCCGCTGGAGACCGACGCCGAGGGGCGCGCGCTGGCCGCCGCGGTCGGCGTGGTCACCACCAGCGAGTGGACGCGCCGGCGGCTGTTCGACCGGTACGCGCTCCCCGCCGACCGGGTCCGGGTCGCCCCGCCCGGCGTGGACCCGGCGCCGCCGGTCGTCGGCTCGGCGGACGGAACCCGCCTGCTCTGCGTCGCGGCGGTCACCCCGCACAAGGGGCACGACGTGCTCGCCGCCGCCCTGGCCCGCGTCGTCGACCTGCCCTGGACCTGCGACTGCGTGGGGGCGCTGACCCGGGACCCCGGGTTCGTGGACCGGCTCCGCCGTCAGCTCACCGGATCCGGCCTCGGCGACCGGGTCCGGCTGCGCGGCCCGCGCACCGGCGCCGACCTGGGCGCCGCCTACGCCGCCGCCGACCTGCTGGTCCTCGCCTCCCGGGCGGAGACGTACGGGATGGTCGTCACCGAGGCGCTGGCCCGGGGCGTACCGGTGCTGGCCGGCGAGGTGGGCGGGCTGCCCGAGGCGCTCGGCCGCGCGCCGGACGGCAGCCGCCCCGGACTGCTCGTACCGCCGGACGACCCGGACGCCCTGGCCGGCGCCCTGCGTCGGTGGCTCACCGACCCGCAACTGCGGAACCGGCTGCGCCGGTCGGCCCGCGAC